>CAYNGN010000057.1:0-9364 GCA_964396615.1 uncultured Thiothrix sp.
ACAAAATGCTGTATGAAAAATATTGTGCGATTTTAGGTCAGAGTGAACACCCTAGTTACATCCCTGCATTTATGTAAGTACTTATTGTATATTTCAATGGATTTATTGAAGTAATCAGTATTTATTTTTTTCCCTTTTAGTTGAGATATGAATTCATTATCTATATCAATTTCCATATCTTTTTTTATGTTTTTAATTCTTTCTACCGCTGAATTCCCGCCAGTGTTTAGTGGGTGATTTTTATAATCAGAGTTATAAACAGTTGAGATAACATCCATGTATGCCAATGAAGTTATTAGCTTATATATAAGCTCTTCTGGTGAAAGATGTACCTTATTAGTTTTAAACATCATGAGATTTTTAATCTTTGTTTCAATGCCTTGAATATATACCTCTGCTTCGGAAATATGTAATTCAAATTGATAGCTATCAAAAGCAAGGTTCTCTTTATTAAAAAAACTTTTATCTTTTTTTAATAAGTGCTGAATTTTTTGGTTGTTACTTGAATGTGAATGATTATCTGTCATCAATATTTGTTGTGATTTTACGCCATTATGAAAATAACTGTAGTTTTTTAATGCGTTAAAGGCTTTATCTCCATTATTATTTGTTATGTCACTAATACAGTTAGAGAATGAAATAACCTTCATGTCGCCACGAGAAGAAAAACCTGATGGTGATTCTTGATTAGATTTAGAGTTGTTTTTTATGGTAATAAATTTATTAAAATTTTCTATATTTTTAGGAAGATATTTATAATTTTCACAAGTTAAAAATAGGTTTTCTCCTATTCGATGAATAAAAAAGGTTTTATCCTTTCGTTTAGTGTAACCACGATAGTACAGTAAACTCAAAATCTCAAAAATACTACTCTTCCCACTCCCATTCTTCCCAACAATAGCGGTAATATTAATGTCTTTACCAAAAAAATTAGGAATATAGTCTTTATCATCATTAATAATAAGCTTATTTGTTTCCTTATTATATTCACAATGAAATTGAGGAGAAAAATTAAACCCTTGATTCTTAATATTTTTGTAATCATCAACCCACAAATAGACTAATTCCATAATGACACTCAACCTTGTTCTCTATTGCATAATTTGTTGATTATAAATTAGTCATATTGGAATAGCAATTATACAAATCCTCTAGCAGTATTGGTGTCTGCTTTGTCTATTTATCTCCGATAGATTAGTCTCAAATTGTTGTTCAGTTGGATTGATAGAGTAAAAAGTGGATGCTCCGTGCTTGCGATCAGCAGTTCCCGTTATATACACTTTATAAGCTAAATTAATGAATATTTAAGCGTAATCTATTGAATCTTCGTTGCAAATATACTGCAACCCTATCGACTTATAACTGAAACGGGAATGACATCGCTAAAATCACAGATAAACCAATTATCTTTAATTGCGCTCACAAATAAGAAGCAAGTCATGTATGTTATTTTTTAATCAACAGCATGTCTGAGCGCAGCGATTTATGTTGAGTTTAAAAATAATCCACATGGCTTGCTGGGTTCAAGGTGCGAACGTCATTATCTGAACATCTATAGTCTTGCTATAGCTTCCTGATCACTTCTTTTAATTGTGGAATAAGAGGTTACCAGCCCAGCTTTTATCATAAAGGTCAAATTAGACAGATACTCACCCCTCTTTTCCTGAGTAAATGACACCTCCCTTTGCTCATAAAAAACGTAAAGGGTTAAAGAACTATATCAGCGAATATCCCAAGCCAGTTGCGGCAGATACGGCAATCACTGGCACAATTCCCACTTTATATTTAAACAATGCCACAAACGCCGCAATACCAATCAGTGCGGCAAACCATTCAAATGTTGCTTCAAAACCCTTTGGCCATAGCACATGGTAGGCAAAAAAGACGGCTAGATTTAAAATCACCCCCACTACCGCAGCAGTGATACCCGTTAAAGGTGCAGTGAATTTTAGATCATTGCGTGTTGCTTCAATCGCAGGCCCGCCCAGAAAAATAAACAGGAAAGAAGGGAGAAAGGTGAACAAGGTGGCAACACATGCACCCATAAAGCCTGCTAAGAGTAACATGTCGGGGCCAAAGACTTCTTTTGTCCAACCACCGACAAAACCAACAAAAGCCACCACCATAATGAGTGGTCCTGGGGTTGTTTCACCCAGTGCTAAACCATCAATCATTTGTGTGCCATTTAACCATTGGTATTGTTCAACCCCTCCTTGATAAACATAGGGTAAAACCGCATAAGCCCCCCCAAAAGTTACTAATGCTGCTTTGGTAAAGAAAACACTCATTTGTGTCAGTGTGCCTTCCCACCCATAGTTTAGGGTTAGCATCGTCATTACGCTGCCGCCAATCGCAAATCCCACAACTGCGAACATCACAAAGCGACTCCATTTAAAGCGTGCATGGGCAGGAGCAGGGGTGTCATCATCAATAATGGCACGACCATAGATTTCTTTCGAAGCACCATGACCAGCACCCGCAGTAAACATGTCTGGTAGAAATTTTGCTCCTACATAGCCAATAATTCCAGCCATAAGGACAATATAAGGAAAGGGTATATGCAGTGCAAAAATAGCAATAAAGGCGAACACAGCAATTGCTCGCAATACATTATTGGGCAAGGCTCTAGAGCCAATACGGTAGGCTGCAAAGATAACAATCGCTGTCACCGCAGGTTTAATACCGTATAAAACACCTTCAACGGCAGGAACATCGCCATAGGCGAGATAAATCCATGTTAATCCACTAAGAATAAACAATGAGGGCAAAAAAAAGAGGAATCCAGCAGCAATCCCCCCCCATACGCCATGCATGAGCCAGCCAATATAGGTTGCTAATTGTTGTGCTTCAGGACCTGGTAAGACCATCGTGTAATTGAGCGCATGTAAAAAACGATGTTCAGAAATCCAGCGGCGTTTTTCTACAAGTTCTTGGTGCATCATGCTTATTTGACCTGCGGGGCCACCAAAGCTGATGAAGCCAAGTTTAAGCCAATAGATCAGTGCTTCCCCAAAGGAAACAGGATCAGGTTGTTGGGTTAGATCAGGGGAGGTTGACATGTTATCGTTACTTCCGTGTTCGTTGTTATTAATAGGCCATTGTTGGTCTATTGGGTATAAAAATGGGTATCATAGTGTTTATACCTAACAATGTCTTTTTTTACTAGAATCGCATGTCTGTTTGGCGAATAAGTAGCATTATTTAGCGACTATGTTCACTGAAGTTCAATACCAAGATTAATCACTTCAAGCCAGTTATTTTCTCGCTGAAGATCTGCAACTAACATGGGGCTGGTTGGGACTTTTTTACAATGTAGTGTGAGGGTTTTATGATTAGCTGTTGTTTTGGGTAAAATAGACTCAGCCATACGTGAGCGATGCAATAGTACTGATAAACGCAGTAAGAGGGTGAGTTTTTTAATAATTTTTTGCTGTGCGCTGGGTAAAGTTTCAAAGTAATTAACGTCTATTTTACGCCGATGGGTTGCCACCAAGGTTGACAGCCATGCTTGTTCCTTGTGTGAGAAGCCTGGTAGATCAGCATGTTTTAAGATATATGCGCCATGTTTATGGTAGCGACTATGACTGATATTGAGTCCGAGTTCATGTAGTTGTGCCGACCATAAAAGAAGCTCTTTGTGTCTTTTTTTTAGCTTCCAGTGTGACTCAATTTGTTCAAATAAAAACCGTGAGGTATCTTCAACTTGACTGGATTGTATTTTATCAATTTTAAAGCGCTGAATAAGATCATCAACCGTGTTTTCACGAATATCTTCATGATGAATGCGCCCAATCATATCGTAGAGCAGACCTTCACGTAATGCCCCATTAGAGACGTTCATCTCATCAATAGACAGTGTTTTAAACGCTGCGATTAATACGGCTAGGCCACCTGAAAATACGGGTAAGCGATCATTTTTTAAGCTTGCTAAATTTAATCTATCAAGGTTGTTTGCTGTGACCATGCGATCACGAATAGCATATAAGGCATTGAGTGTAATAGCGAATTTTTCAAGTTTGAGTGCTTGAATAATGTTGAGTGTTGCCTTTATGGTACCTGATGCGCCTGTGGCAATATCCCATTGACCTTTTAGGTAAGCTGTTTTTAGTGGCATCATTTCTAGTAAGAGATATTGATGGGCTTTTTCCCAGCATTCTGTATTGAGTGCGCCATTGGCGAAGAATTTTTGGGTAATGCTTACTGAACCAACATTAATGCTTTCAAGTTCTGATGGCTGAAATTTTTTCCCGATAATAAATTCGGTACTGCCACCACCAATATCAATCACTAAGCGTCGTCCATAATCATCGGATAGAGTATGCGCGACACCAAGGTAAATGAGGCGAGCTTCTTCACGTCCTGCAATAATGCCTACAGAATGACCGAGTGCTTGTTTTGCTTTGGCTAAAAAATCGGCTGAATTATTCATGGTGCGCAGCGTATTTGTTCCTGCGACACGTACATCATCCACAGGAAGATGGCGAATACGTTCGCCAAAGCGTTGTAAACACGCCAGCGCTTCTTGTTCTTTGGCTTTAACAAGATTGTTGTTTTGATCAAGTCCACCACGTAGGCGTACCATTTCCTTTAGCTTATCGACTTTTTGTAAGGTATCGGATTCCGTCACTTGTGCGACAATCATGTGAAAGCTATTCGAGCCTAAATCAACGGCAGCAATGGTTTTTGTGGGTGTTTTCATGCATTTCCTTGGCTGTTTTCTAACCGTTATTTAGCGTGTTTTTTCTTTAAAATCACACAAGTCAGAAATAAGACATGCGGTACACTTAGGTTTGCGTGCAACGCAGATATAACGCCCATGCAAAATCAGCCAATGATGTGCATCTAATAAAAATTCCTTTGGCACATGTTTTAATAGCATTTTTTCTACTTCAATAACATTTTTGCCCTTGGCAATACCTGTGCGGTTAGCAAGGCGAAATATATGTGTATCCACGGCCATTGCCAATTGTCTAAAAGCAGTATTGAGTACTACATTTGCTGTTTTACGCCCAACGCCTGGCAATGCCTCCAATGCTTCGCGTTGGTCAGGCACAATAGAATGATGTTGTTCGATGAGAATTTTGCAGGCAGCAATAATATTTTTTGCTTTGTTGTTATATAACCCAATGGTTTTTATATAGCTTTTTAAACCCTCAATACCGAGCGCATAAATCGTCTCAGGGGTATTGGCAATAGGGTATAGTTTTGCGGTGGCTTTGTTGACACTAATATCGGTTGCTTGTGCTGAGAGCGTGACAGCAACCAACAGTTCAAAGGTAGAGTTATACTTTAACTCTGTGCTTGGATGGGGGTTTTCGGCACGTAAACGGGTAAAAATTTCGTGTCGTTTGACTTTATTCACGCGTTTTCAGTGGCGTTCGTTGCTATGTGTCGCTTTTTTTGTTTGGTGCGTTGTGCATTGTATTGATCAATTTTATTTTTTAGTGCGAGTAACAGGCCTAAGCCAAAAAAAGCACCAGGCGGTAAGGCGGCGAGTAAAAATCCTTTGTAATCTTGGGTGAGATGTAGGGTGAAGCCTCTTGCGGCTTCGCCAAACATAAGATGCGCTTCAGCAAGCAGCGTACCATTGGCAAATAGTTCACGCATTCCACCAAGCACAACGAGTACCAGCGTGAAACCAACCCCCATCATGAGTGCATCCCAAAAAGCAGCTAAGGGGACGTTTTTTACGGCAAAGGCTTCTGCTCTGCCGATAATAATACAATTGGTCACAATCAATGGAATAAAGATGCCTAGTATTTTATACAGTTCAAAAAAGTAGGCATGCATCAATAATTCAATAGCAGTAACCGTTGCTGCAATAATCAATACAAACACGGGGAGACGTATTTCAGGAGTAATAAAGTGGCGCATGAGGGCAATAAGCGTGCTGGACGCGAGTAAGGTGATGATCGTCGCAATGCCTAACCCTAAGCCATTAATAACATTGGTAGTGACAGCCATCAATGGGCATAATCCCAATAGCTGTACGAGACCTGGGTTGTTATGCCATAAACCATCAAGGGTAATTTTTTTATAGTTGGGTGAATCATTCATGATTTTGGGGCTAAGGATTGTGTGTTGGTATTGGGTTGAGGCGCAGTGTGAAAGAGTGTATCAAAGTTATCATCTTCAGCACACCAGAGTAGCACATCACGTACGGCTTGTACGATGGCACGTGGGGTAATCGTTGCGCCTGTAAACTGAGCAACTTCCCCTCCGTCTTTTTTTACTCCCCAGCGGGTTTTTGTGGGTGATTGCAAGGAGGTGTTATTAAAGCCAAGCACCCAGTCGCTTTTGTTTAACTCCATCTTATCACCTAAGCCAGGGGTTTCATGGTGAGTAACCACACGTACTCCACTTAGGGTCCGGTCTTTGCGTACGCCAACTACTAATTTTATTGAGCCTGCATAACCACGTGGGCTTGTCGTGACAAATACAGCAGCAACAGGCTGCTTTTGTTGTCGAGCGCGGTAGACGGTTACTCCTTCATGGCTATGAAAAGCACTTGCATCTAGTGTGGTTTTATCGGTAATGGGGTCGTTATTATAGCTATCTTTGTCCATGACAGCGACAAGGCTTTGTCGCAGAGCAATGCGTTCATTATCACTAATTTTTGTCTGGGTTACTTGATGGGTAAAGGTTAATAACAACACCCCAAGGAAGGCAAAGCCACCGAGTAGATAGGTTGATTTTAAAATACTGTTTAGGGGGGCTTTATCCATCTAAAACTCAGCTTTCATGTCTCTTGCAAGTAATTCCTTCA
Source organism: uncultured Thiothrix sp. (assembly GCA_964396615.1). GTDB lineage: Bacteria > Pseudomonadota > Gammaproteobacteria > Thiotrichales > Thiotrichaceae > HyVt-477. The sequence goes on from CAYNGN010000057.1 coordinate 6,767, forward strand.
CGGCATCTTGTGGTGCTTTTCCTTCATGAAGAATGTCATGCACTTGTTGGCAGATAGGCATTTCAATTCCTGTGCGCTCAGCAAGTAGGTGGATGGAATGTGATGATTTTAAGCCTTCAATAGCTTGTCCAATGGTTTTAATCGCTTGTCCTAACGAGTCTCCTTGACCTAATGCGAGACCTAGACGACGATTTCTGGATTGATCATCGGTACAAGTAAGCACAAGATCACCAATGCCTGCTAGGCCCATTAAGGTCTCATCTTTTGCGCCCAGTTTTTCACCCAGTCTTCTAATTTCTGCTAAGCCTCGGGTAATGAGTGCTGCACGGGCATTGGCACCGTAGCCAAGTCCATCAGAAATACCTGCGGCGATAGCAAGAACGTTTTTAATGGCTCCACCCAGCTCAACCCCTTTCACATCATCACTGGTATAAACGCGAAAGTTGCTATTTTGAAAAGCGAGTGCGATGTGTTGCGCAAATTCGACATTATTAGTTGCAACGGTCATTGCGGTTGGAAGTCCTTGTGCAACTTCACCCGCAAAGGTTGGGCCTGAAACAACACCATAAGCAATAGGGAAGGGGATTTCTTCTTCCACTAATTGGTGGAGCAGATAACCTGTGCCTACTTCTAGGCCTTTTGTTGCCCAGACAATGCGATGGTGTTCTGTCAGCAAAGGGGCTAGTTTTTGCAGTATAGAGCGGAATGCTTCTGAAGGTACGGCAATCAATAGGTTTTTGGCATGAACGGTTGTTTGTGCAAGATCTGCTGTGCAATGTAGCGTATCAGGAAAAGGAATATTGGGGAGGAAATCTTTATTTTCGCGTTGTTGTTCTAGCCGCTCAGCTTGTTCTGGAAAGCGTTCCCAAAGCAATACATTTAGCCCATTACGGGCGAGTTGGAGCGCTAGTGCTGTTCCCCATGAACCTGCGCCATAAACACTGATAGGATTAAGCTGAGCAGTTTCCATTATGCTTCCTCAGTGGTATCTTGTTTTCCTTTTTCAATCTCAGCTAAACGTTGTGCGTAAAGCGCCTCAAAATTGATCGGTGATAAGTGCATTTCAGGAAAGCTACCTTTTGAGACTAAGCTTGCAATCGCTTCACGTGCATAAGGGAAGAGAATGGTGGGGCAATGGGTAGCAAGGATAAAGTTAAGCTGCTCTTCATCATAACCTGTAATCTCAAAGACACCTGCTTGAGTAACTTCAATAAGAAAGGCTGTTGTATTGTTACTTTTAACCGTAATAGTCAACTGTAATTCAATTTCAAATAGGTTGTTACCTAGTGGTGTAGGTTGTGTATTGAGCTGTAGGTTTGTTTCAGGCTTCCATTCTTCAGCATAGATAGTAGGTGTGTTGGGTGATTCAAAAGAGACATCCTTAACATAAATACGCTGTATTAAAAATTGCTGCTCTGGTGCTTGGTCTTTTTGGTTAGCTTGATCCGTCATAAATTTACCCCTAATGTATTTAAATACAACATAAGCTGAATGCTTAGGCTGTGGTATGGATTGAATCTGTATAGCAGTGTAATAGCAGAAAGAAAAAGACTTAGTTTTTGGTATCCTTCATTTTTTAATGGACAATTCAGCCTGATAGGATTCGCCCTTCAATCTCACTAAACTTATTACGCTCAAACAACGTTCGGTTTCAGTGCGATTCCTATCAGGTTTCAAACGGTAAATTACTTTTGGCATTTGTGAAGGATGCCTAGTTTTTCTGCTCTTCTAATAGTACGTCGAGTTGACCTTTTCGATTGAGTGCGGCTAAATCATCATAACCACCCACATGTGTTTTTCCAATAAATATTTGCGGCACACTTGTTCTGCTGGAACGTTGTTCCATTTCTACTCTAAGTTTTTTATCTTTATTGATAGCGATTTTATTATAGACTACTTTTTTCTTATCAAGCAGCATCAGTGCACGAATACAATAAGGACAAAAAGGCGAGGTATAGACCGTTACATTATTAGCCATAATAATTGATTTGTGATTGTTGATGATTACTTGTTGCTAAGAGGAAGATTAGCTGACTTCCATGACATAAGGCCACCAGCAAGGTTTGATATTTTTTCAAAGCCTTCTTTAGCAAGTATATTACACGCATGTGATGAGCGGTTACCACTACCACAATAAACAAGTATGTCGTTTTGTTTGTACTTTGTGAGTTCATTAACGCGAGTGGCGAAATTACTGATAGGAATGTGCTTTGCGCCTTTTATTTTTCCTGAGCTAAGTTCTTTATCTTCTCGCACATCAATGATCACCGTGTCATCATTATTGAGTAAGCGTACAGCCTTATTGGTATTAAGTAGTGCATACTTGCGATTGACACGGCTATATTCCGTCCACACAATGAGCCCTAGTAGACCGATGAAGCCAAATACGAGTAATGGGTGGGCTTGAGCAAAACTGAGGTATTCTTCCATTGTTATTTTTTATCCATGCTGTCTATATTATGTCTTGGTGCATTCTTTACCTTGTAAGAGTGCATACGATATAGATGGACAAGCAGTCCGTAAACCCTAAATTTACTTTTCTTTAAAATAAATTAAAGGTTAGATTATTTGGATGAAGAAAATATAGATATAAATTTT
>CAYNGN010000058.1:0-9300 GCA_964396615.1 uncultured Thiothrix sp.
AACATAAGCTTTCAAGAATATTTACTTTTTTGATTGTAGTTATAGCAGGTAAGCCCAGACATTGATCAGAAGCATACTGAACAATACATGAACACCACCTGAACAATAAATAGCCTTATATTCCCCATTAAAATATCGGCTAGATACTCGTCATCCCAGTCATATTATCAAATAAGCGTGCTTTATAATCTATTTCAATATTTTTGGCAACATAAATATTTTATTGACCTTTCCTAGCTTCCTAATCCCCCCTCAATGTACCACAATATCCATTTCTCCTCACCATCTGCTAAACTCCCCCCATGTCAGAACTTCTACTCATCATCATCGGCACCGTCTGGGTCAATAACATCGTATTATCCCAATTCCTCGGTCTATGTCCCTTTATGGGCGTATCACGCAAGCTCGAAACGGCTATTAGCATGGGCTTGGCAACCACATTTGTCCTTACGCTATCGTCCATAAGTAGCTATTTAGTCAATCATTTTATTCTTGCTCCCTTAGAACTAGAATACCTTCGTACCATTAGCTTTATTTTAGTGATTGCGGCCATTGTTGGGCTGACTGAAATGATGATAAAAAAGACCTCTCCCTTATTGCATCGTGTCTTAGGGATTTATCTACCCTTGATTACCAGCAATTGTGCTGTCTTAGGGGTTGCACTGCTTAACGTGCAGGAGGCAAATAATTTTATTCAATCTGCGCTCTATGGCTTTGGTTCAGCCCTAGGTTTTAGCCTCGTATTGGTATTATTTGCCAGCATGCGTGAACGACTTGATGTGGCAGATGTACCCATTGCCTTTCGCGGCAATGCGATTGCCTTAATCACCGCAGGCTTAATGGCGCTGGCTTTTATGGGCTTTTCAGGACTCGTTAGAACGTAAACCTTATGATTGAAGCTATTCTTGCTATTGTTGGCCTTGCGCTATTTTTTGGTTTATTACTGGGTTATGCCGCTATTCGTTTTAACGTCAAAGGCGATCCTATTGTTGATCAAATTGATGCTGAACTGCCCCAAACACAATGCGGTCAATGCACCTATGCAGGCTGTCGCCCCTATGCTGAAGCCATTGCTAAAGGTGAAGCGGACATTAACCAATGTCCGCCTGGAGGCGATGATACGATTGAAGCACTTGCCAATCTACTGGGTGTTGAAGCCAAACCGCTGGATGAAGAACATGGTGAACACTCGGATATCCCAACGGTTGCCATTATTATTGAAGACACCTGCATTGGCTGCACTTTATGTATCAAAGCGTGTCCTGTTGATGCCATTCTTGGTGCGGCGAAGCAAATGCATACCGTCATCGAAGCGGAGTGTACGGGTTGTGAACTATGCATCCCGCCCTGCCCTGTTGAATGTATTGAAATGGTGCCGTTAAAAACCACTATCGACAATTGGCAATGGCCAGAACCCTTATCACTAGAACAAATTCCTGTTATTGTTGAACTCCCATCAAAGAAGAAGAGCGCGTCAACTACCCACTCCTAAAGGGGCGGGCTTGTAAAAGCCCTCGTTGACCAGACGACAAACAGGAGATTAAAAATGTTTGTAAACGATAGACAGAATAGAGAAACCCTTGGATGCCGATCCAGTCTGAGGCTCTTTCGTTGTGAAGCAGATAGTGCTGAGGGAAAGGCAGTAGACGACACAATGTACAAAGTCTGTTTATCTCGTCGAGGATTAGTCGAACTCAAACGTCACTCCAAGACGTTTGATACGCATTACCCTAGCAATAGGAGAATTTAACCCATGTTGGTTTATATGATCAGTAAAAACGGAAGACCATTGATGCCTTGTGTACCTGTGGTCGCACGTTTATTGTTAAAAGACGGAAAGGCCGTCGTAAAAAAACGTCTGCCTTTCACTTTGAAATTAATCATCAATTCCACTGAATACACACAAACTGTTATTGCTGGAATGGATACAGGCAGTCAAATAATAGGTTCTGCCGCAATCGCTAATGGTAAAGTGATTTATCAGGCTGAAATAAGCCTTCGTTATGATGTCTCTAAAAAGTTAAAACGAAAAGCCATGTATCGACGAGCAAGACGCAGTAGAAAAACACGTTATCGCCCTGCACGTTGGTTAAACCGTGCGGCTTCAAAAAAAGATGGTCGTTTAGCACCCTCTCTTCTTTCAAAAATAGCTTCTCATTTAAGAGAGAAAAAACAAGTTGAAGCCATTTTGCCTATCTCAAACTGGAAAGTAGAAACAGCTAGTTTTGATATTCACAAAATAACCAATCCTAATGTACAGGGTTATGCCTACCAAGAAGGCAATCAGAAAGACTATTACAATGTCAAAGCCTATGTTTTACATCGTGATAACTACCAATGCCAAGCAAAGCGGGCGATAAAACATCACCCTATACTTAACGTACATCATCTTATTTTCAGATCAAAAGGTGGCACGGATACTCCTACTAACTTGCTCACCCTTTGTCAGCAATGCCATACGGATTTACACAAGGATAAATTCACCTTGACAGCCCAACGAAGTAAAACAAAACATGCCACCGAAATGGGTATTATTAAATCCCAATTAAAACGCCTATGGGGGTTTGAAGAAACTTTTGGTTACGAAACGAAATTTAAACGTGAACACCTATTACAACTAGAAAAATCTCACGCTAATGATGCGATCGCTATTTGTTGCGAGGATAATGAGTGGGTTACTCAAAACAGGTGGATTTTTTATAAAAAACACGTTTCTAGCGGTGATTATCAACAAACAAAAGGCACTCATTCAGAAAAGAAAATCCCCACAGGTAAGCTTTTTGGTTTAAGAAAACACGATTTAATCAAAACACAAAAAGGGATTAGCTTCGTCAAGGGAAAAAGAAGCAGTGGTTATTTTTCTCTTAGTGATATTCATGGTAAAACACTTCACGCTTCAGCATCGGTAAAGAAAAATACCGTACGCTTAACAGCCAGAAGTACAACATTAACTTATGGAGTCGCACTTTCTTCCTCTTGCTAAAGCAAAGAGATTCCCAACACGAGATTTTTGATGACATCAAGCTCCCATCGTATTTGGCCGCTAAAAGGCGGTGTACATCCCGACTTTCATAAAGAGGAATCAAACCAACACGCCATTGCTACTGCGCCTCTGCCCGATAAGCTAATTGTGCCTATTCGTCAACATATGGGTGAACTGGGTGAGCTTGTCGTACACGTTAATGACTATGTTTATAAAGGACAAGTGCTAACCACACAACCTGAAGGCCTCGGTAGCCTAACCCACGCTCCCACATCAGGCACTATTGTTGATAGTGGGCGTTACCCGATCCCACATGCATCAGGTTTTTCATGCCCTGGCGTAATTCTTAAACCTGATGGTAAAGAAGAGTGGGGTAAACACCGTTTAACGCCCTATTCAAACTACTTGTCTGCCCATAAAAATCAATTATTAGAGCGATTATATCAAGCAGGTCTCGTTGGGTTAGGAGGGGCCGCTTTCCCCAGCATGGTTAAAATTTCTGCTGCTGATAAATCAACGATCAAGACACTGATTATTAATGCGGCTGAATGTGAACCTTACATTACCTGTGATGATATGCTCATGCGTGAAAGTTCTGATGAACTTATCCAAGGCATTCTGATTCTCATCCAACTCTTACAACCTGAACAATGCTTAATAGGTATTGAAGAGAACAAACCTGAAGCCATTGCAGCGATGAAAAATGCAGTGGCAACTGCAAATAATAACGTCATTAAGCTTGTTGCTATTCCCAGTATTTATCCTAGTGGCGACGAAAAGCAACTGATACAAATTCTCACGGGAATTGCCATACCCAAACGTACACTCTCTTTTGACTACGGCATACTGTGTCATAACATAGCCACCGTACACAGTATTTATAACGCCGTAGTAAACGGTGAACCGCTGATTTCACGTACGGTTACCGTCACAGGATCAGGCGTTAAGCATCCGCAGAATTTTAAGGTACTTATTGGTACTCCTTTTCATCATCTTGTTACCACTGCGGGTGGCTATACGGAAAAAGCGGAACGCTTACTCATGGGGGGCCCAATGATGGGCTTTGCCATCCAAACCGATGAAGTGCCTGTCGTAAAGGCAACCAACTGCATCCTCGCCCTTAGCGAAGCAGAACTGCCTTACTCACTAACCATGGCCATGCCCTGCATTCGCTGTGGTAAATGTGCGGAAGTCTGTCCTGTTGATCTTTTACCCCAACAACTTTACTGGCACGCTCGTGCTGAAAACCTCGAAAAAGTACAACAACACAAGCTCTTTGATTGTATCGAATGTGGCTGTTGTAGTTATGTTTGCCCGAGTAATATCCCCTTAGTGAGTTATTATCGCCATGCTAAAGGTGCGGTCAGAGACAATGCTGAAAAATTGCAAAAAACCGATCAAGCAAGAGAGCGCCATGAATACCGCGAATTCCGTCTGCAACGTGAAAAAGACGAGCGTAAAGCTAAACTTGCCAAACACAAAGCTGCCTTACAAAAGAAAAAAGCAGCGATGACTGCTGCTAAAGCCAGTGGTAACAATCAACAAAACAATGTATCAGATGTGATAAAAGCGGCTATGGAACGCACCAAAGCAAAAAAATCTGCTGCGCAACAGCAAGCGAAACACGCCCAACAACGCAATACAAATAACCTCACTGCTGCACAACAACAGCAAATAGATCAAGCGGATGCAAGACGGTCAGCTTCTACGAAGCAGAACACAAAAACGGATAACAAATAGGCATTATGGAATTTACCACAGACAACTTATCCAATCAGATTGATAATCATAAAATCGCCGCAGAAATGCGCCAAGTCTTATATGCCCTACTCCCTGGTATACTAATGATGGTATGGTTTTTTGGTTGGGGAGCACTTTCAAATATTATCCTCACCATTAGCTTTGCCTTAGGGTTTGAAGCCTTAATGCTAAAACTACGCCAACGCCCTGTATTACCTTTTCTCGCTGATTACAGTGCCATTGTTACCGCGACGTTACTTGCACTTACCATGCCTGCTTATGCACCGTGGTGGCTTCTGCTCGTTGCTGCATTCTTTGCCATTGTGATTGCCAAACATCTCTATGGTGGCTTAGGGTATAACCCGTTTAATCCGGCAATGGTCGGTTATGCTGTTGTCTTGATTTCCTTTCCTGTTGATATGGTCAATTGGTTTAGCCCAACCGCCTTTAATATGGGGCAGATTGGTTTAAGTGATACCTTCGCCTTAGTTTTTAAGGGGGTTGCTACCTTGCCTGAGTGGGATGCAATGACCATGGCAACACCACTAGATACCCTAAAAACAGGGTTGCGCATGGACACTCCCATTAACGAAATTAACCAATCCCCAACCTTCGGCGTGCTGGCGGGCAAAGGCTGGGAATGGATTAGCCTTGGCTATTTAGTCGGTGGCGCATGGCTTATTTACCGCAAGATTATTAGCTGGCACATCCCCACCGCATTTCTTGCCACTCTAATGCTTATGTCAGGTGTTTTTTGGCTCATTGATTCATCATTCTATAGCTCACCACTCCTACACCTCCTCGCAGGAGGCACGATGCTCGGTGCATTCTTTATTGCGACGGATCCTATTACCGCCAGCACCACACCCCAAGGCAAACTCATTTATGCCGCATTAATTGGCTTTTTTGTCTATGCCATTCGCGTCTGGGGCAGCGCTTATCCAGATGGTGTTGCTTTTTCGGTATTGATAATGAATATGGCTGTGCCATTAATTGATTATTATACTCAACCAAGAACATTTGGCTCTCAATAATAAAAATAATCATAAAGATAAAATAATTAAATTCCAATTATTTTATAAAGATAGTAGAATCATTTTATTGCTTTATAGAGCAAAAGGGCTGCATTTCAATACCATGAACTATTTATAGTTAAAGCACTTCATCAACCTTTTTTGAATAAAATAGACCCCTCTCTTTTATGAATAATAATCCCTATTAACACCTAACGATTACTCATAAAAAAATATTTTATTAATACAAATTTATTTATAAACGTCAAAATATGGATATAATTAACAATATAAACACTTGGTTATACCTTGCATTCGATACTGTCTCGCCTTATTTTATTTCTTTTTGGACTTTTTTCAATGATTACGCTTATTTTCGTGTATCACTGATTGCTGCGGCTTCTTATCTTATTGCAAAATTTTTATCGAGCGCACTCACTAAACTGATTAAAAATATATCACAACGTTTACGCTTTAATCTTGGTGAAGAAATTGCTTTATTGTTAGAATCACCCCTCTTTTATTTTATCTTCCTTAATGGTTTAATACTGGTTGTCGTTTTTTCAGAATTTAATGAAACGCCCCATTTTGTTGCCCTTTCAGTGCTAAAATCATTATTGATTATTGTACTTTCTGCTTCACTGTTACGTATTGTTAAACTTTTTTTACAAAAAGCTGCCGATAATGCCGAAAGCAACACTCTTATTCAACCACAGACCCTGCCTTTATTTAAAAATACGGCTTTAATCTTCGTACTAACAGGCGCTATTCATCAAATATTCTCTGTATGGGGTGTGGATATGACGGCATTATTAGCGTCGGCAGGGATTGCGGGATTAGCCATTGGCATGGCCTCTAAAGATATGTTGTCGGACGTTATTTCAGGCATTCTGATTATGACTGACTCACCTTACAAGATAAACGACACGGTTGAACTTGAATCGGGCTTACGCGGTATGATAACGAATATTGGTATTCGTAGTACGCGCATACTCACTAAAGACAATGTAGAAATCATTATTCCTAACACCATGATGAGCAATACGCAGATCACCAATGAATCCTCCGCAGAAAGTCAAGGAATACGTCTAAAACTGGTTTTTTCAACGGCTGCTGGTACTGATCCTGAACATATTCGCACTCTCTTAATCAACATTGCTGATCACAATGAAAATGTGCTGCACGAGCAAGCTAAAAAAGTACAAGTACTGGAATTTAATGAACGCTGTACAACGTTCCGCTTGATGTTCTGGATTAAGGAAGCTTCATTGCGAGGAGCAACAATGACACAACTTAGAGAAGATATTTATACACAACTCCTACAGGAAAACATCCCCTTCGCCTCGCCAACAGAAAGAGAAATTTCGATTACCTCACAACCCACCTTACGTCAGGAAGTTGCCATTACTGAATTTCCTGTCAATCAAATTGAAATAAAAGAAATGCCCAACTTATTTGGCAATGGTAAACCCCGAACAATACGTAAACCTAATTTACCAAAATCGACAAAACGCAACAGTAGCAAAGGCGACAATGACCTCAAACACACTGCACACTAAAAAACGCCAACATTGGCAGATAACGTTATTAGGACTTCTCTTGCTAAGCTTAGTGTTTGTACTAAGTATTCCTTATTTTGTAAAGCGCATTCCTCAGCAGCTCGAACAAAGCATTCAAACTCGTCTGCAACAGCATAATATTCAATGGGCTGTCGTAGAAGCAACAGGTCGAAATATCACCTTAAAAGGCAACGCACCCACCGTAGAAGCACATGATCAAGCCCTTCACATTGCCCAACAAACATCAGGGGTACGTGAACTAACCAATAGGATGACACCCCGTATTATAAATCCCTATACAATGAGCCTTGCATGGAATGGCAAGAAACTCATTATTAAAGGCTTTATTGATAGCAAAGCTAACTATAGAGCCTTACTCAATCATGCTTTTGAGCGATATGGTAAAAATAATGTAACCGAAAAATTGACGATCGGTGGAGGGCAGCCCGAACATTGGAAAAACATGGCAACGAGTATCCTTACTCAGCTCCATAAGCTCGAAAAAGGCACAATAGAAATTACCAACCAGTCTATTTATATTGCAGGCATCACTCCTTCCTCCGTTACTCGTCAAGCGCTTATCAAGACCATAAAAGGCTTTGAGCAACATCAATACGCATTGGAATCCCATATTGTTGCCCTAGATGAAACCGATAAAATTTGCCAAGAAAAATTTAACACGCTATTACAACAACAGCATATTTTATTTAGCGCTGGCAATGCCATTATTAACCCTAAGAGCTATCCTTTATTAGATAAACTAGCTGATATAGCGGCACTATGCCCCAAGGCCAAGATCATTGCAGCAGGTTATACGGATAACCAAGGCAATAATGAACACAATATCAAACTCAGCCAAGCACGTGCTAAAGCCACGGTGAGCCAGCTTTTTCAGCGCGGCATTCCTTTGCAGCGCATGACAGCCATTGGTTATGGTAAAAAGAGCCCCATTGCAACGAATAACACCGAACAAGGAAGAGCACGTAATCGTCGTATTGAATTGATCGTAAAAGGTAACTAATCCTATGTTTCATCTTATTACTGAACTTGCCATTATCCTCGTTATTGCCGCTTTTATAGGCTGGTTGACAGGGCGCTATGTGTGTAAAAGTGGCGAACACGAAGAACGAAAAAAGAATCAGCAATTGTTCACCCATAACCAATTGCTTGAAAAAGATGCAGAACAATATCCTAAAGACTTACAAGCCTTACGTGAAACCGTTAAAGGTTCTGAAGAACAACGTGCGGTGCTAACGCAACAAAAAAGCGCTCAGGCAACAGAAATTCTCACCTTAGAAGCGCAACAAAAGGAAAGGCTATTAGAGCGACAACAATTAGAGCAATGCCTCTCTAAACAAGAGAGCTTGAATGAAGATTTAGCCTTGCTTAGACAACAACAACGACAATTCAAAGAACGTGACTTTCAACAAAGTGAGGAAATCGAAACCCTGCTAAAAACACGTCGAACACAGGAAAAAGAACGACAACATCAGCAACAAAGAGCCCAAGATAGTCAACAAGAGAATCAAAAACTCAATCTACGTGTCACATTGCTCAATAACGAAAAAAATGAATTAGAAAAACGCTTGCAACAAAGCTATAAAGACAATCAGACATTGCATGATAAAAGCAGTGTATTACATGAAGATACCATTAGTTTTAACCAAAAAATGGACGCATTACGACAAAAAATGGAACAGTTAAAACAACGTAATGAAACCATGAGTATTGAGAATAATGATTATTTGGGGCGGTTACGGGCTATCTCTAGCGTGGTTGATGTTGTAGGGACAGCTCCCTCTACCGAATAAAAAATATAGACACACAAAAGCTCCTCTAATTGAGCTCGTACATAAGCACGCATTTTTCCTGATTTGTAAAACGTTCACATTTTATTGTTGACCGAGAGGAGTCCACAGCGGATTTAATAATAAGCCACATGGCTGGATAAAACATAGAGTATAAATATCCATCAAAAATCTAATACAAATGTTATCTTAAGAGG
>CAYNGN010000059.1:0-9198 GCA_964396615.1 uncultured Thiothrix sp.
TAAAAAACAACAAAATACCAACAAAACACATATTATCTTTGATGATATAGAAGCCATTGCTCCCTCTGTAGAAGAACAACCCTTTAATTATCTTGAAAATTATAATGATGACAAACCTGAATCGAGCCTTATCAAAGAAACAGCAACGAAGAACCTCAACAAACCCACGCAACTAAAAGACTATACGGGTAAAGATTTTTTTCCTGTCAATAAAAAGAAGGTCAATGAATAATGCGTAATAGCAACTAATTCATCACCTCGTCAATATTTTTCATGATAAAAAAATAGAATATTCACTGTATTGCTATTATAGTAAACACCCCACACTAGCGAACAATGGAAGAAGCGTTATGCCACAACCCAACGGGCTACCTCTATCTGATGACCTCCCATCTGATGATGCTAAACACTATCAAGGAGAATCACTCTATCATCGCACCAATGACGGTCTTGTCACTCATACGCTAAAAGGCGAAAGAAAAATCGTAGAGGCATTTGTCACCCCTCCACCCTTCTTACTGTATATATGGGCCTGTTTCCCATTACTTTTATTATCAGTCGTCACCTTAAAGGCAACGGCTATTGCAATTATTGCCACCCTCATCAATTTTATAATCATTCATAGAGATACTGCTATCAGCGCCCGCTATCTATTGACTGGGCTTATCACCTTTATGGCCATTATTCTTTATGGCGAAGGCATTATTTAAGCTCTGTTTATTAAATCTCTGTGTTTGCTTTTAACACGCTGAAGCTTTTGATAGGCATCCAATAACGTTGACTGCAACGCATTTGTCATCCCATAAGGAAACTCACCACTGATAAGTTTTTCAGCTTGTTGAATCACTGATGCCGAAAAAAGCTTGTGCATATTCTTACGATATGCCACTTTGTCCACACATTGAAGCTGTGCATAAACATAACGATACTGCTGTAAGCGGTGCGCATCAATTTGATCAAAATCAACCAACCATTCACACAGCGCCAATGCCGTTGCTGTTTCTCCAACGGCCAGTGCTAAAGCAACTTTTAACTCAGCAACGCGATAATCCTGCCATAAAGTACCTGCTGCTGTTGGTAAGCCTATCAGTGCTGACAACAAGTGCATATCATCAATATCTGCCTGCTCAAGACCGCGTAATAATGCTGATTTTTCATCATTGCTCAATCCTCCAATATTCAGCACGGCATCCCTAAAGGGTATTCCCACCGCATTATTACTCCACTCTAAATCATCACAAGGGTAAATTTCCGACAGAGAAGGTACCAAAATACGACAGGCTGATACACCCAAATGTGCATAATCGGCAATATAAATATCACGCCCCATCTGATGTACCAAATCACACAACCCTGTAAATTCTTCTTGTGTGCCCCCTTCAACATTCCAGTCACTAAACGCATAATCAGGTGAATCTCTAAAGAATTCCCAACTCATTACGCCTGCTGAATCAATAAAATGTGTTTCCAAATTTTGTACACTTGCCACCTCATCAGCATCATGTGTTGGTGCTTGAAACTCATTTAATGAATCCAATGCCCTACCCTGAAGTAATTCAGTCAACGTACGCTCCAGTGCCACCTCAAACTTAGGATGCGCACCAAAACTGGCAAAACAACCATTGTTTTCAGGGTTAAGTAACGTCACATTAATCACAGGATAACGCCCCCCTAGTGACGCATCTTTAATCAACAGCGAGAAGCCTTCTTGTTCTAATCTTTCAATACCTTCAACAATACGCGGGTAACGTGCCAACACGGACTGAGGCACATCAGGCAAACAAATACCCTGTGCAATAATTTCAAATTTCACATGCCGCTCAAAAATCTCTGACAGCGCCTGTACATACGCTTCTTGTGGTGTGTTTCCTGCTGACATGCCATTACTGACATACAAGTTACCAATCACATTGACAGGAAACCACACGGTTTGCTGATCACGCTGACGTTGATAAGGCAACGCACAAATACCACGTTCGCTATTACCTGAATTAATATCAATGAGTTGTGTCGCAGCTGTTGTACCCTCAGCATTATAAAACGTCAGCAGTTCCTCACTCAATAAGCCTTCAGGCCATTGCTGGGCTGCATTCAATGGAAACCATTTTTCCTCGGGGTAATGCACAAAATCATCGTGAGCAATTTCATTCCCCAAGTAATAATCCGCCCAAAAATAATTCGTCGCTAAACGCTCAAAAAACTCTCCTAATGCACTGGCCAAAGCCGCTTTGCGTGATGCACCTTTACCATTGGTAAATAACAACGGGCAATCAGCATCACGAATATGCACTGACCAAACATAGGGAATCGGGTTAAGCCATGAATGCTCCTCAATATGAAAACCAAGTACGAGTAACTGCGATTGCATTGCACTAATAGAATCTTCGAGTGCAGCATCCTTGCCAGTAATAAAGCTTTTTTCTGTCATGGTTTTATATGTCCTTTGCCTTGTTATCGTGTTTCACCTCAATAATTTCCTAAAGCATTACTATTGCTGTAACAACAAAAAGCCACGCTTAAGCTGCGCATTATAGATTAAATACAGCAGAATACCTTTATCCTCTCCGCTAAAATACGTTTCTCGTGTCAATATTTTAGGTTGCCACCAGCTAATTTTTGCATTAATAAACAAGGTTTGCATAACTTCATCTGTTAATTCAATCTGTTGCAACTGCTTTAAACGAATAAATGCGGTAATAACGTCAGGATTGGTTTCAAAGCTAAAATACGAATTAACACCCACATCCGCTAAGCGTTCACGCGCCGCTTTAACCTGTTTAATATCAGCATTTTTACTATTAAACCAATGTTTTAATGCACTTTCTGCATCGTCAGGATCAGCGTATTGCAACGATTCTTTAGGCAACGGGAAAAAATACTCTAAAATAAACGGCGTAGTACTTAACACAACGCCCGCAAAAATAACCACCGCCATTAACACGGGAAATACATATTTCATCACAAACTAAATCCCAAATAAAGTACGCGCATTATACGAGGTAGCACAGGCAATATCACCTACCTCACACTGACGTAACTCTGCCATCGTTGCTGCTACATTGGCAATCATTTTTGGCTCACTGCGCTGACCATAGTCATTGAGGGTTGGCTGATCAGGCGCATCCGTTTCAAGTACCAAACTTTCTAAGGGTAACGTAGCCACTAAATGACGGCGTTTTTTCGCACGAGGATAAGTCACCGGCCCACCAAAGCCTAAGAGAAATCCCTGCTCAATACATTGATAAGCTTGTTGTTCACTGCCTGAAAAGCAATGTATCACGCCACGAAGATTAACACCTTGACGGCGATAATCGCGGATATGTTTTAATATAATATCCAATGATTGACGTGCATGAATAATCAATGGCAAGGAAAATTGTTTTGCTAAGTGAAGATGGGCAATAAAAAATTCAAGCTGTTGCTGCTGAGCTAAACCTGCAACAAAAAAATCAAGCCCACACTCACCTACCGCTACTGCTTGTGGATGACTCGCTAAAAACACTTCTAATTCCGCAATATGCTGTTTTTTATGCTGCTGGAGAAACATAGGATGTAAACCATACGCAGCATACAAACCCTCATACTGTGTGGTTAGTTGGTATACCCTTTGCCAATTACTGGCAGAGACAGCAGGGATTAACATCTTTTCCACGCCCACGGCGTGAGCCTGTTGAATAACCTGTGGTAAATCATCAGTGAACACAGGAAAATCAAGATGACAGTGGGTGTCAATGTAACGGTTCATCTAGCATTTCTCGATCATTCTTCTATCTCTTCTATATTTTGCTCAATAATCGTTTCAATACGATCAATAAGCTGCATAATGCTGGCTCGCCCTTCTTCAATGGGAGCGGCAAAGCAATTAATCATTGTTTGATGAAAGTTAGGAATCAGCATGGAGTTGGGGGAATTAGTTCCTTCTAGTTTGTCCTGATAATGAAACAGAATATGATAATCTTTACGACCCGGTATACTGAATACACTCACTTTTATTTTATCCCCAAAGGCTTTTGGCAACACTTTAGTTAAAAACGTACGAAAATATTCTGCATTATAAGATAACCAACGATCCTCTAATAAGCGTACTTGAACCATGACTTGATAACAGGGATCAGCAATCACATAATCTAAACACAAAGGAGAAAACAACGTTTCAGTACGATCAACCATCACATCCGTAAATAAAACAGGCTGAAACTTATGTATCCAATTAATACTCTTAACGGACATGCTCTTCTTTGTTTGACTAAAAAACAGAACAATATCCCCCCAACCATCTGTTAAATAAGCGCGTATTTGTACATCATCGGGGCGTATAGCAAGACATTGCTCAACCTCAGCGGCAAACGGAGATAAATAACTCTCTTTTTTGTCTTGCAGTAAACGAAATAAAAAATCTAAACGCATTGGGCGACGTTGCAAACTAACAACGATAATAGCAAACACCTCTTGTTTATTGAAACCAGAGGTACTCGCTAAAGGCTTTAAATCCATATGCAATGCTGTCTCACGACGTGAAAAATAGGGGATAAAACGTTCGATGTCTTTCTTTTTTTCTACGACAATTTCTCCCTCCAGATCCATTTTTATTGCGACCTCTACGCCTGCTTTCATTTTTATTGCGACCTCTATTTTTACATCCACTTCTTGTCTATTTTTTTCTTCTTCCTCTTCTTCTGGCACTCTTTGTATGCGACAGCGACACGGCCATTTTGTCTCTCGTATCACAATGGCATCATAGCGTCCTAACATGGTATAACCAATTTCGTTTTTATGTGTTTTCTGGTTTTTATTCAGCCATACTGGTTTGGATAAAACTTTATCTAATGGCTGAGAATAATCACTCTCATAGGGATTTTGAGTAATATTTTTCGGGTTAAGAATAGGGTAAACATTAGTCATAACCAAACGACTTAATAAGGATGTCTTAAGGTTACGTGGCAAACGAGGATATCTGCTCTTCTTTTTGTCCTCATAACACTCCCATCTATCACCAAAAGCTTGCAACATCGTGCGGTAAAACTCATCTTTTTTATTATGATTTTCACGTGAAAAATCACTATTTTGTAGTACAACCACATGACGTAATTCAACAGCATACTTATAGCTAATTAACTTTTGTTTTAATTCTGATTTTTTTTCATTTTCTTTTTTAACTACTGTACGATATTTTTGTTCTAATACTCGTTTATTTACAGCATTTTTTTCTTCTTTCATCGCCTTACAATATTTTTTCTTTTGTCTTAATATTTCTTCATATCCCTCTTCCCCTTTTTCAAGGATCTTACAATAACTATCAATATAATCAAATAATTCCTTAAGCTTGCATTTCGATAAAAACTCTAAACGCCGCACAAACAGAGCCTTAGAACTCTCCGCACCAAAATATCCTGCGCTTAACGCTGTTGCACTGATCTCCAGTACACCTTTTCTATTAGAACAGTTATCACGAATTTTAGTGAAGGAATTATTGAAGACACTATCCTCTTTAGACAATTTTTTTATAATGAGTTTTTCTTTTTTACTTTCCTTAGACTCCTTCTTTGTCTTCAACCAGGGACTGTTTAACCAAGGAACAAGTTGTTCTGCAACAACAAGTCGTGCCTCATCCCACTGCTCTTTTTGGTTTTGTCCTGCTTCTTCTTTAAATTCACGCAATATATGGGTGACTAAATTAATACACTGCATCAAACGCTCACGTGGTGACTCGACCTCACGCATATGAAATTCTAATGCAATTGCAAATAAATCACGCCCTTGAGCCATATCTTTATGCATCTGCCCCCATATATACTCCCAACTATTCTCCCATGATGAGGTTTTTTTATGAATTAAATCAATACTACGCATCACTGAACATTGAAAAGG
The DNA here is from genome assembly GCA_964396615.1 of uncultured Thiothrix sp. GTDB lineage: Bacteria > Pseudomonadota > Gammaproteobacteria > Thiotrichales > Thiotrichaceae > HyVt-477. Next base: position 5,869 of record CAYNGN010000059.1, read on the forward strand.
AATATCATAAACATGACGAAATAAAACGTCTGGGTGATAAAAAGATTGTTTAACCTTGGGGATTTTATGCTCTTTAACGTCTAAAATATAAAGCTCTTCGAACCCTTTTTCTAACGCCTCATCTTCAAGAGGATCGCCATGATCATCAACAAGTAGCCGATCTGTCCCTGTTTTTTGCTTCAATAATAAGCGGTATAAATAATTTTGTAAGCGTGTATCTAAACGCTGCGAAGTACGTGGAAAACACCCTTTTCCATGTTTATTTTTTGCTTCATGCCAATAATCATCACTACGCTGTTTTCGCCAACCTTTAGCTAGTCTAACAACGGGATGCTTACAAAGAGCACTCACTAGATCTTGTTTAATATTAATTAATAACTTTGCACTGTATCTACGTTTTGGTGGCGTATGCTTATCAAGAAAGTCTAAAACGTCATCACTAATTTTCCTCACCCCATTGATCACTTTATAATCAATTTCAGAGGGGGCAATATGTGCTGTTTTTTCAATCCATGTGGCAACAATATTAAATTGAAAATACCACAACATATCCTCTTCAAAGGGTGCTGTACCATTTTCCAATAGATAGGCCATATCAAAACTCATTTTACCGTGAACAGATGCATTGACGTATAGCTGGTGCTCTAAATTATCGCCTAAATGTAATAAAAAGAGTGCATAAAGATAAGAAACACCTTTAACGGTTGCTGCTAATAAATCAGCAGCAAAGGCTTGTAGCATAAAAGGAATCTTTGTTTTTATAAAGCACAACTCAGGATTTTTACGACTCCAATTGAAAAGTATGTTTTTAAATACTAATAAGAGATCAGTAAATTCATCATCATAGGTTGAAAAAACAACATCATCTAATCCTTTTAGCTGCTCACGCACAATGCTTACCGCAACTTCTCGTGCAACAATAGGATAAAGATCAGGGCGATCAGGCAACCAAAAACTGCTATTGATATAACTAACATTTTGCCCTCCCTCTAAGCCATACTCCTGCAACAAATGACGTTCTTTTTGTAATAAATAAACATCATCATACAAATGAAAATTATCCACGGTATGTGCGTGTGACAAGCTATGGAACACTAAAGATCGTTCGTCATGCAAACTATTTGGCGGCAAACGAAAGTAACGTAGAAGATTTAACATATCGTGATGTATTTGTTCGCCACTGCTGGACATATAATCCGCAAATAAACCAATTTCACGCCGACGTTCAAGGCTTGGGCTGGGGTCATGTGGTAGACCAGACTCAAGACTCTGCGCTACTTGTTGTCGATGGTTATTAAACACATTAACATAACGACGTAGCGAAATAATAATGCCACGACGCAAAATAACAAATGCAGCGGGATCTAATTGTTTTGTTGCCCCTTCCTCACCGATTAAGTTGGCTTTGATTGCTGCACGCGCCAAGGTAAATTTCAAGCGAATAATTTGTTGCTTTAAGATTTGTAAGGTACGCAATATATAGTATTGACGGCGTTGACTTTTTGACCAGTCGTCTCCCATCCAAATTTGGCCAATGCGTAGCTGTAAACGCCGCTTGATCATAATAAAATTTTCGATTTTTTCTTTAGCTTTAGCAGCATCTAGTGTCGAGCTAGTACTCATCTCCTCTACTGCATCAGTATACGGCTCTGATAAGTATGCCTTTTCATTATTTGCCCATTTGTCATACTTCGATACGGCAACTTTTGGTGAGGGATAGCGAATCACATTACGCGAAGCTATATTCGCATCCCAAACACTATCGTTTTTCTTCCATAAACTATCATTCCAATTTGCTTCTAAGATAAACTCTTCTTCGAAACGCAAGGGTAAATAAAGCGAGGGAGAATGGAGGCTATAAATAATGCTTTGCTGTAAATGACGAATTTCTAAAATAAAAATATCAATACGGTCAATAACATCAATAAAGGATAATAAATACAAACTTCGTTCATCTTCTATCTTTATGTCTTTTATCATTTTTCACCCCTAATTTTATCAAAATGAACCATCAATAATGCCAATATAGCTTACTGCGGCAAAGAACATTGCAACCGATAAAATCTGTTCTAAATAAAGAATATAGCTACTAATAATAGCCGCCTCAGGAATGCCTTGCATATGTTTCAATATCTGCTGTGGCACTAAATCAAGATAACGCGAAAAATAGCCTTGCTCCACCTTATTTTTTAAGCTTGTTAATTTCTTCAGTAAACGCCCCTTCATAAACCAATAGGTCAACCCTGCCCATATCAAAATAGAAAAACTTAATGCTTGTTTTGGTTCAATAAGAAAACTCCCTTCATCAATACATTTTAACGCTAACGCTTGTGTGAGTAATTTTCCTTCATTAAGAGACGAACATTGCATTCCCATATCACTTAACAAAATCCATGTGACAGGCAACATCAAAACTAACATAAGATAATTAACCACAACAGGGGATAGCCAATAAAGCCAAGAGGCTTCATTTCGGTTACCATACTCAACGGGCTGTTTATCACTTTTATCCGCTTGTACTCTTGACTTGCCAAAGAAAAAAAACTCAAAAACTGCAAAATCAAGTAATACACTTTGCAAGGTAGGTGTCCCTTTTGCATATTGTTGTGGCTGACGAGCTAACGGAGCTAACAACTTTGGACACCAATAAATACTTCCTTTAGAATCGTCATACTCAATTAACTTGTCACGACACGTTAAATGTACTTTATGCGGCACACTCTGCAATAAATAATAGGACGGTTCTGGCCACAATGGCCAAATACTTGTCAGTACAGGCGACATCTTGTGATAATAAATCCCTCGATAAATAATGCCTAATAGCAATAAATAACCAAAAATTGCCCCAGCATACCAATGAATCCCCCAATAATTAAGATTAGGATTAATTAATGGTGAAAACATACATAAAGCCAAAACTAAACTCACTACAAAATAATCTTTAGCTAATCGCCCTGGGGCTAAATAAAAACCATACCTCCCGACTTTATCACTAATAAGTACATCGGGATGATTAAATTGTGCTTGTTCACTGCTCGGTATGCCATATCCAGGAGGAGGAAAATAGTCTTTTTTATCGGATTGATGTCTGTTTTTTAAAGGGGAAACACGTAAAATAAAATCAGAATAATTACGAAAAAAGAAAGAATAATGATGCTGAAAAAATTTACCAAACATAATATACAGTAAGCCACTATTGATAATATTTTTTTATTATAACTAACTATTTATAGTTATATAGGTTTTTTGGTTACCTATTTAAGCTAGGACACTTTGCGTTGTATTCATTATCCTATAGATGTTCAGATAATTACGTTCACATTTTTTGTT
>CAYNGN010000060.1:0-9116 GCA_964396615.1 uncultured Thiothrix sp.
TGCGACTTTTCCGATCTTTACCATTTTCATGGTAAACGATAGTAACTCATATTATATGATATTAATAGATTATATTTAGCTGTTGTTTACCCCTGCTCAGTCGTTAATTTTTTGATGGTGGTTGAAAGGGTGTTTAAAGGCATTTCAATCTGATTTTTTTCCATTATCTCAACAGCTCGCTGTTGAATTTGCACTGAATCTATATCACAGCTATTGGAGCCAAAGAGTACAAAGTTATTGATATAATGACAGCCATAAACAGACTTAAAACTATGGGTAAAAGTGGCTTTTTTACGTTCGAATAGAGGATCCGTTGTTATGAGATTGGTTGATACAACACCTTGTGATGTTAAGCGTGTTTGGCAGAGCTGATAAAATTCTTTGGTTGCAAGTTGTGTGGGATGTATGCCTTCATCAGCAAAGCAATCAATCATAATAATGTCGTAGGACGTTGTACTTTGGCTTAAATGTTCTCGCCCATCTTGAACGGCTACTTGCATACGTTGATTGAGCTTTAATGCAAAGAACATTTCTGCGATTTTAAGCACATCACTCTCTATTTCTGAGCCATGACAGGCTATGCTTGGAAAATAATGCTGTAGAACCATTGGAATGCGGCCCCCGCCAAACCCCATCATATAGGCGTGTTGTGGTTGTTTTACGAACAGTGTACTGAGTAACATTGCTTGTTGACAAACACTCTGTAAATATAACGGTTTTTTAAGATTGATTTGCGACATCACACCACTGATCAGTGGTTTTTTAGGGTCGTCTGTTTCCACGACAAAATAAAGTGAAACCGTATCCTCAGCTTTTATAATGGCTAATGAGCCTTCACCGCTTTTTTGCTTGAGTAGTACGCCATCCTCTTTATTGTGTAGCCAAATGAGTCGCTGTTGTATCGCTTTTATGTTTTGCTGTTGCCAAATATTCATGCACGCGGAGTATATTGGTACACTACAAGTAGTTGTGAATAGGATAGGGGTGAAGGGGTATAGTTTGCAGATAAGCACAAAATAACCTATATTTTAAGCAATGTTAAGTGATACCAAACAATTCAATATAATAATAGGCATCAGCAGTTGCTTATTGGGCAATGCAGTGCGCTATGATGGCAAGCATAAGCGTAATCACTCGGTATGCTCAATGCTTTCTCATTCGTTTAACGTTCAAGCTTTTTGTCCTGAAGTAGCGATTGGCTTAGGTATTCCACGTCCCCCCATGCAGCTTGTGCAGCAAAAAATACATGATATTCGGCTTATTGAGGTACAAAACAAAACACAAGACTATACGTTTCCACTAATCCAGTATGCTGAGAAAACAGCGCGTACTGATCTGGTAGGGATTAGTGGTTTTATTTTTAAAAAATCCTCGCCAAGCTGCGGTATGGAGCGGGTTAAGGTTTATAAAGCGGATGGTATACTTTTACATAAACGAGGCGTTGGGCTTTTTGCACAGGTCATTCAGCAACAGTACCCCTTATTACCTGTTATAGAAGCAGAATGTCTTGCGGATGTAGTGATACGTGAACAATTTTTTCAGCAAGTATATGCCTATTATGCTTGTAGCCCTAAGGGTGGCATGATATAGACGACCCCTTAATATAAAATAATCAAGGGAACGCTATCTATGAATTTCTGTAACCAATGCAGTGCAAGTGTCAGTATACAAACCCCTGAAAGCGATAACCGCCCACGTTATGTGTGTGATAAGTGTCATACGATCCATTATCAAAACCCGAATATTGTTGCTGGTATCTTACCCATTAAGGTTAATCCTGATGGCGAAGATCAAGTCTTGCTCTGTCGGCGTGCGATTGAACCGCGTTATGGCTGTTGGACATTACCCGCAGGGTTTATGGAAAATGGCGAGTCAATAGAGCAGGGTGCGCGTAGGGAAGCAGAAGAAGAAGCGAACCTATCCGTTGAAGATTGCCATTTATATATGATTGCGAGCATCCCTTTTGCTAATCAGGTTTATATGTTGTTCACTGGGCTCATCAGTAATGATGATTATTCATCTGGCGTGGAAAGCTTGGAGGTGCAATTGTTTACGGAAGCAGAAATACCATGGGATGAGATTGCTTTTGCGACGATTAGTGAGTCATTGAGGTGTTATTTTGCTGATCGTAAAGTACATACGGGACATCAGTACCCTTTACACAATGTGGTTTTTGAGAAAAAAGGCGAGCCAAGCTGCCCATCAAATCGTTCTAGTATATAAGAATATAAGCATAAGTTAAGTTATACTTTAAAAGTAAAAATCAATCCTATATCATATTGTTTTATTCGTTGGGACATTAAAAATGAGCATGAGAACGCCGATTGATTTATCAGTAGAACGCTGCCCTGATGGCTATTTAAAAAACAGGGATGACTGGAGCGAAGAATTAGCACATAAAATGGCTTCAGAGTGGAATGGACTCGTTTTTAAGGATGAGCATTTTTCTGTTTTGCATTTTATTCGTGATCATCACGAAGAGCATCAAATTACCCCTGATGTTCGTGAAGCAACCCATTTTCTGATCGCCAATGGTATGGATAAAAAGGAAGCTAAAAAATACCTGTTTAAACTCTTTCCTAATGGTTATATGCAGCAAGGCATTCAGTTGGCAGGAATGCGTAGGCCAACAGCGTGGTGTGTTGGTTAGTTTTAAGAAACACTTCAAAAAACGGTCTCTATTTAGGTTAGAGACCGTTTTTTTTGTTGACTTATCGTCCCATTGCAATGGCTTTTGCTTGGGCAATAACCTCACTCAATGGTGTTTCTTTAATGGTTTTTAACAATGCCTCAGTATCAAACTTATGATGTGTTTCATAAGCAACACCAAGCTGCTGCATATCGGCTAAACCAGACTCCCGTGCATGATCAACAAAGCCTTGATTCTTCCAGAAGAAGGCACCTGGCATCGTGGTTGGAATAACCAACGCATAGAAAATAATACGTCCAAAATACGCTTGTGAGAGCAAAGAAAGTACCCATAAGCTACCAATCAGCATCCCTACGATGCCTGATAAACCATTAAAACTAATCATCACTGCCAAGACAATATTGAATGCTAATAAGCCATTGCGTAAGCGATAGGTGAGGCCAAAGGTTGTGGTTTGCTCATAGTGCGCGGCAGCACCTTCACCTGAACCCGTCTTCAGGTCTTGTGCATGGAAATAATGCCCAATGGTTTCAATAACAAGTCCTAGAGCAGCGATTAAGGCAAGGTTTTTAATTAATAGCTGTGGATGATCCAGTGCGATAACACCCGCAATGGCAATGATTAAACTGCCTAAACTTAACATTGTGCCATAGAAGCTAGTGGCTGTTTGCCAATGATCCCAGAAAGGGCGTGCCTTAATGCGATAGAGTTTATACATATAATAAGAGCCTGCCACAAAACCAACGAGACCCAATAAGACAAAAATCCCTGAGAGTAAACTTGCTAAAGCATTATCAAATAAGGCGAAGAAAGCATAGCCCATTAGCCCTGTAAAAAAGGCGGTAATGCCTGCAATTTCACGGCTTACGGGGGAATGGCGTAGATTATTATAACCCCGATAAAAACGATGGGGTTTACCGAGATGCATATTGAGCTTAAACAAACCAAAGCCCATCAGGGCAACCATTATCCATAATAAAGGTGTAAAGCCTGCGGATGCTTTTAAAGCATTGATAGAGGAGCTGCCGAATAAACCACCTATCACCAATAGAATAAAGGCGCCCATGACGATTTGTGAACTGAGTGTAAAGAGGGCATGGGCATTTTCATGGGATGCCAATAAGGTGTGAATTCCCCATGATTTTTTTATGCCGTGTTTGGTATCAAGTACCGATTCATAAGCGCCCTTGTCATCATTGCGATGGTATTTAATCGCTGTTGAATCAACCCGTACCATATCGCGGTTGAGTGCTTTGGTTTGTTGGAAACGAATATTAGGCTGGGTAATGGAGGGATCAGGGAAGCCTGCAAGGTTGACGTTAGTTTGATCACGGTTTTCAGGTGTATTTTCAATCACACCAAAATCTAAGGCTTTGCCTAAACACGCAGAAACGCAGGCTGGTTTTAAGCCGACTTCGAGCCGATCGACACACATATTACATTTGCTGACTTCGCCTTTAACGGGGTCTAACTGTGGTGCATTGTAAGGACACACCCATGTGCAGTAGCCACAGCCAAAGCAGATATCAGGGTCTTGTAAGACCGCACCGTATTCAGCAAATTTGGTATAGGCGCGGGTAGGGCAGCCTTTTAAGCAGACGGGATCATCACAGTGATTACACGCCATGGAGATATTTTGTCGATTGTAATCAGGGTAGGTTCCGCCTTCGACAAAGCCTACTGAACGGAAAGAAATATGCGAAGGTACATCATTCTTCTCGCTACAGGCAGCCTCACAGGCATGGCAAGCGATACAGTTGTCGGCAGTGAAGTAAAACCCATGTTGTTTATAGCGGTTGGGATTATCGCCTATTTCAGTGTCATCGTTGATCGTTAAACTTTTATGGCGTAACTCGCTTTCTTTGTCAGCAGTTTCGATGGGAGTACCATAGCGGTTGACAGTTTGACTAGTTTTATTTTGTAGAAAAGCGTAGTCAGGCTCATCAATACGGACTTTAAACATGGTTTATGTTGCTCTTAATTCGGGTTTTGTTAAAACGTGCGCATTTCCATACTCATTTTGGCAGCAGCGGCTTGGTCATCAATACGTTCGATTTGCACAGCGGACTGTTTATAAGCAGGTTGGCGTGAATGAGGGTCTAATAAACCTAAGGTGAGGCGGTTGACACAATCGTGGAAATGAAAGGGTACGAAAATCATATTCTTCGGTACACGGTGTGTGAGTTGTGCCATAACAATGGCATCAGAGCGACGTGAGATCAAACGAATATAATCGCCTGCAATAATGCTGAGTTCTTTTGCCGCATCAGGGCTTATTTCAGCAAAGGGAATAGGGCTGTATTTATTGTTGTTTCCTAGTTTTCCTGTTTTAGAGCGTCCATGCCAATGTTCAATCAAGCGTCCTGTATTTAACCAATAAGGAAATTTATCATCAGGCACTTCATTGTTATCAATAAACGGCAATGGAATCAATTTTGCTTTTCCATCAGGATAGCGAAAGGTTGCCTCTTCGGTATAGAGCCGAACGCCCCCTTTTGCAGGTGTTTCGCCTTTTTCAGCTTGTTCTTGTGTATACGGCCATTGGATACCACGGTGTTTTTCAATTAATTCATGCGTCATGCCTGAGTTATCGGATAAGCGTCCTTTGGATAAGACACCCATTTCTAAAAAAATATCGGCGGCTTTTTCAGGAAAGTTGACCTTTCCCGCTTCATTGAAACGTTCGGCCATACGGTTAAAAATCCACAAATCGGGTTTTGAGTTTCCATGCGGTTTGACCACAGGTTTGACCACATTGATACGCCGTTCCGTATTGGTCATGACCCCATCTTTTTCTGCCCACGTGCCTGCTGGCAGGTAGATCGTGCCATATTGTGCGCTTTCGGTATCTTCATAGCAGTCTTGTATGACGCAGAACTCTAGTTGTTCCATCGCTCTGCGTATCCGCGCCGTATCGGGCAAGGAGCTCATTGGGTTGGTCGCAATTAACCAGAGACCTTTGATTTGTCCTAATTCCATTGCCTGATAAATATCCGTTTGCACCATGCCGCGTTTTTTAGGGAAAAATTCAGGGTCTATATTCCAAAACTTAGCAATATCTTCACGATCTTGTTTGTTTTCCAATAAACGATGATTGGGTAAGCCTGAGCATGAAGACCATTCGCGTGTCCCCATTGCATTGCATTGCCCTGTTATTGACAAGCTTGTCCCTCCAGGTTTACCGATATTTCCCGTAATCAATGCCAAGTTATTGATACCGACAACCCCATCCGAACCATGCGTACTTTGATTGATTCCCATGGTCCAAATTTGCATGACCGCATCCGCACGAGCAATTTGGCGTGCTATGGCACGAATGGTATCTTCATCAATGCCACAAATTTTAGCGGCCATGGTTGGATTGTATTTAGCAACCTCGGTCTCTAGTGCTTCGATACCGTTGGTATTGGCTTCAATGTAACGGCGGTCTTCCAAACCTTCAGCTAAAATAACATGCATGATGGCATTCATCAGAACGACATCGGTCCCTGATGTCACTGTTAAATGGCGGTCGGCATTTTGCGCCAACATGGTGACACGAGGGTCAACGACAATCAGTGTAAAGCCTTTTTTCTCCTGCGCCTCTTTCATGCGCCAATAGATGATGGGGTGTTGTTCGGGTAGATTAGAACCCCATGCGATTAATATATCCGTATGTTCAAAATCTTCATAACAGCCTGGTGGGCCATCGGAACCAAAAGAACGTTTATACCCTGATACGGCAGAAGCCATACACAGTGTGGTATTGCCATCGTAGTTATTAGTACCCATCAAACCACGGGTGAGTTTTCCTAATGTGTAAAATTCTTCGGTCAGCATTTGCCCTGTTGAGATAACGGCAACAGAGTCGCGACCATATTTTTCTTGTACACGACGTATTTCTGTATAGGTTTTATCAAGTGCGGTATCCCAATCGGTTTTTTCCCACGTGTTGTGGAAGCTGTCACGCATGAGTGGTTCAGTACCGCGCCCAGCAGAATCAAACAACTCGTGTTCAAAAATCCCTTTCAAGCAGAGTTTGCCACGGTTGACATCTGCCCCGCCGACACCGCGTGATGAGACAGGTTTGCCCGCTTCATTTAAACCAACTTCCATAGCACAGCCTGTTGAGCAGTAACCGCAGGTAGCGTATTTCCACTCTTTTACTTTTTTGTCCGCTATCTTGATAGGGTTTTTTTTATGACGACCAAATAACATACATTTTCTCGTTAGGGTTTTTTGTTAGGAAACGCTTTTCTTACGTTAGCGGTGTCTTTAAATACACAATGCCTTTTTCAACTTTTGTCTTAAAGATGTTAGTGCAGCCTTCATCTGCGCCCATTGCTTCGCCTGAGGTTAAGTCTATTTTCCAGTTATGCAACGGACAGGTAACGGAGTGGCCATGCATAATGCCTTGGGATAATGGGCCTTGTTTGTGCGGGCAGCTATCTTTAATGGCAAATACGGTATCGTCTTTACTACGAAAGAGGGCGATATTGATCGTGTCTGTTTCAACGACGCGTGAACCTAGAACGGGGATTTGATCAAGCGGGGTGATTTCTAACCAATTACTCATTATTAATTCTCTCTTTAATGCTTTTATCTTAATTTTCAGCTTAGATGGATGTCAGAGCCATTAAGCCTGAGTTACGAGGCTGGAGTCTCGTAACTAGGATTGCTAGGGTACAAGGATGTTTGCTTTATACGGTTACTTTGATAGGAGTAAACTCATTCGCTCCTGCGCCCTCTGCATGTTTCTTCCATGGATCAATTTGTGCGGGTTTTTGCGAAATTTTGAAGCGAGCATGTAGCGCTTTGCGATTGGGTTCATCGTCTAAAATCGCATCTTTTATTTTCTGTAAACCAACCCGTTCAATCCACGGTGCGGTACGTTCAAGGTAATGCGCGTCTTCACGATAGAATTGTGAGAAGGCACCACAATATTCCAGCACTTCCTCTTCTGTTTCGACTTTGGTCAAGAAGTCGGTGACGCGCACTTTAATACCACCATTACCACCAACATGCAATTCATAACCTGAATCAACACAGACCACACCAAAGTCTTTAATCGTTGCTTCGGCACAGTTACGTGGACAACCTGACACCGCTAGTTTGTATTTATGCGGCATCCATGAACCCCATGTGAGTTCTTCTAATTTAATGCCTAAACTCGTTGAATCTTGTGTTCCCATGCGACACCAACTATCACCAATACAGGTTTTACAGGTACGCATGGCTTTACCATAGGCATGACCCGAAACAAAGCCTGCTTCGGATAGATCTTTCCACATGGCAGGTAGCTGATCTTTCTCGATACCAAACATATCAATACGTTGTCCCCCCGTGACTTTCATTTCACGTACCTTGTATTTATCCGAAATGTCAGCAATGGAGCGTAGTTCGTCTGCAGTACACATGCCACCAAACATCCGTGGTACAACTGAATAGGAGCCATCTTTTTGGATATTGCCGTGGGCGCGTTCATTGATAAAGCGTGATTGTGGGTCGTTATAGTCGCCGTCTTCGCACAGTAAATAGTAATTAATGGCAGGACGGCAAGCAGCACAGCCGTCGTCAGTTTTCCAGTTTAATGATTTGCGTACATCGTCATGGTCTTTTAAACCGAGGCTACGAATACCCGAACGCACTTCATCATGCGTTAGCTCGGTACAGCCACATAAGGGTTTTTTACTCGGTGCGGCTGAGTAATCACCGCCAACGGTATGCGCTAATAGTGATTCAACTAAGCCTGTACATGAACCACACGAGGCAGAGGCTTTGGTATGGGCGCGTACGTCGTCAAGGGTAAATAGTTTTTGATCAATAATGGCATTAATGATTTGCCCTTTGTTGATCCCGTTACAGCCACAAATTTCATCAGTGGCTGCCATAGCGGCAACACGGGTTTGTTCACCATGTCCTGCATCACCTAAATGTGCCTGACCAAACAGGACGGTGGCGCGAAAGTCCGCAATGCTAGTGCGATCTTTCATCATCTGAAAATACCATGAACCATCAATGGTATCGCCATATAGCACCGCACCCACAATCACATTGTCTTGAATAATGATTTTTTTGTATGTGCCATTGGCAACATCATGGAATAACAATTCATCCGTATCATCATTACCCTGAAAGTCACCTGCTGAGAACAGGTCAATGCCTGTTACTTTGAGCATGGTTGAGGTAATGGTTCCTTCATAACGTGCAATACCCCATTCTGCTAAATGATTAGCAGCGACTTTAGCTTGTTCAAAGAGAGGGGCTACTAAGCCATACACGTTGCCCCGATGCTGTACACATTCGCCTAGTGAGTAAATATTCGGGTCAAAGGTTTGCAGGGTATCACTAACCACAATACCGCGTTCACAATGTAAACCTGCGGCTTGGGCAAGTTCAATATTGGGTTTAATACCAACAGCCATGACGAGTAAATCGGCATCAACTTGTGTACCATCAGCAAACTTCAATCCTGTCTCCCGATCAT
>CAYNGN010000061.1:0-9083 GCA_964396615.1 uncultured Thiothrix sp.
AGGGCTTATACTTTCTTTTCGCATTTGAAATGGACGTGGGCTATTGCACTGGGCTACGTGGCAAGTATTTGGGTGCATTTGTTATTGAATGCACACCTTATGTAAGGATTGTCTTTTAAGATTAACTAGCATGTAGCGGGGAGTTTTTCCCATATTACATGCAAGTTATAGGCTAAAATCCCCGCAGGTTTGTGCGTCCATTTTACTTTAATAACACAGTTTTTTTGGCAGCCTTTTTTAGGTTTGGCAATGATATGAGCCTTTCCATAGCGCTTTTTTGTTAGATTGATTTTTACTGAGTTAAAGCGTAAAGCGGAACATCTTTTCGGTGGAGAGATCAATAGCGTGTCAATACCATTGCCACCAAAATTAAGTTGATGGTTTTTTTGTCCAGCATAGGAATGAATCATTGGATCGGTATCAGCATAGGTGGATGTTCCTACGCCTATACTCATCAAACAGAATGATGCTGCAATGGTATATTTTAAGCTGTTTTTTAGTTGTTTCGTTATAAGACTGATGATCATGGTGTACTCCTTCGCGGTCGCCTCACTCTAATTAAAGAGGCTTAAATACAAATAAACTCGCAAACTTATCAATTAGATGTTTATTGGACGACAATACTTGTCTTAGTGGTTCATATTATCGTTTTTTTATTTTTATTTTTATTTTTATAAATGAATAGGAATAATAAGCTGTATACAAGTACCTTGCAGGATTTTTTGCTGTTCTTGTTGTTGATTAATTGATAAAACGGCTGCAATTTTCTCAGCGCGTTGATGTAAATTCTTGATGCCTGCACCTGTAGGAGTCGTTTGTGGATCAAATCCTTTACCATTATCTTCGATGGTTACCAAAATTTCATTGTTATTACGTGTTTTAGCACTAATGCATATATAAGATGCTTCTGCATATTTTAGTGTGTTCGCAATGCTTTCTTGGCAAATTCTAAGTAAGTGTAATGCTTCCTCGGAACCAAAGCGTTGTATTTCTGGTAAAATATCGACATCCCATTGCAGAGTAAGCCCTGCACCTTTTAAGTGAGGTGCAATGCGTTGGCGGAACATGCCTAATATACGTCCGATGTCTTTATTTGCTGTTCCCATGGAGTCAACAATCAGGCGTAGATCGGTCAATGCATCTTGTGAAAGACGTTTAATGCTATTGTGATCAGGTTCTGGTTGGTCAAGTTCATTGAGAATGGTTGCGAGGTGTAAGCCAACGCCATCATGTATATCACGTATTAAAGATTCACGTTCATTATCGGTTTTTTTAGCATAATGTTGATTAATGATTTTGTGTTGTTCTTGTATACGGTTTTCAAGGCTTTTATTCAATGTATTTAGTTCAGTATTTAGATCAACAAGGCTGTGATTAGCTAATTCAAGTTCTTCGTGGATTAAGACAAAACGACGAATCAGTAGCCAGCAGAAAGCCAGTAGAATAGCAATGGACGCATAGCCAATATATAAGCCATTGCTCCACGGTAATAAGCCAAGAATAACGCCTAAATCGTGAGTAGCAAAGATAATGGAGAGAATAATAGCGCCTGTATAAGCAATATGTGTGGCGAGTTCAATGCGGCGCACACGATGAATTTTATAAATGGAGTAAAATAGGATATAAGTAATAATTAGATAGCCAAAGGATAAAAAGGCTTTGCCTGCAAGGTAGCGATAATCATCGTAGAGTAGGATAAGCGTGGAAAATATCACGCCAATAAGTAAGGTAACCGTTTCATAACGTGGGTATTTTTCACCAAAAAAACGATGGATAAAGTACATGGTATTAATGGAGAGAAAACCTGTGCTTGAGTAAAATAACCAGTCTTGAAGGGTAGGGGAGATCAGTATATGTGGCGTGATATAGCTATAAGTGCTAACTGCCCATAAGAAAGTACCCAATGAAAAAAAAGCGTATTCAACGTAGTTTGGGCTTTGTAGCCAGAGAATAAAAATATTAACCCCAAAGGCAATTTGCAGTGCCAAAATAATGGTTAATAAATCAACTTTTAAAAAATGGCTGTGCTGAAAAGATTTTTCCGTCATTGCTTTGGGTAGCAAATAAACTTTTCCCAAAAAGCCTTGGTGTGCATAGGTGGTTTCAAGGTAAATATCAACGCGTATCTCTGATGCGTGTTGCAACACAGTATCAGGGAAGGTAAAGCGTAGCGGACGGTTGTTATTCTTTGAGGTGTCATTAAACGTGCCATTCCAGCCTACTAACGTATCATTGATTAACACAGCGATACTCATATTGGCTTTAGGGAGTACGATTGACCATAGCGTGCTTTGTAATAGCAAAGGTTCGTCGGGCAACATAATTTCTGATGAAATGGTCATCGAATACCAACCATAATTAACGGCCTTTTTGTTATCTTTCCATTCATGCGGTAGATTAACCGTGTTTACCTTGGCTGTATTAGTTTGACTTTTTTTACAGGCTTTGAGATGTTTTTGTAATTCAGCGCCTTCGCCATCGTCCCTGTTGAGTAATTGGTAATCCATATTAGGACACGGTTTATCCAAAGGGTAGAAAATAGCCGACTGGAATTGCGGTGGTAGGTCATTTTCAGGGGTGAATTCATATAAAAATAAATAGCCATAGCCAATAATCAGTAAACAAGCAGCACCCATGAGCAGGATGATTTGTACTAATGCTTTTGCTTGATGTTTTATTGGCATTTCTTATCCTCTTGATTCAAGAAGGCCATTTAGAATAAGGTTATACTCAATGGAGAGTTGTGATAAGTAGCCTGTAATTTGTTTATCATTACTATGAAAATGCTGTCGCATGGCAATAAAAATTTCTTTAATCGCAAAGCCGCTTTGGTGGAGTGTCTTGACACTATGTGAGCCTGTTATTTGGAAGGTTATTTCAAGTAATTCGATAATTTGAGCGGCAGATTTATTGGCTTGTTTCATTGCGAGTGTCATTTGTAAGGCTGATTTTTGCAAAATATCACCACCTGTTTGATAAGAGTAGTATTCAGATGATGCTTCACTGCGTGAGCTGACTTCCAGTTTTTGGTAAATATGTTTTACATGTGAGGCGACCGTGTGCGGTGATATTTCGAGTGCTTGTCCTATTTCTTTGTTGCTATAGCCACGCGCAACATATTGTAAAACGTCTTTTTCACGAGCGGTTAGGTTATGTAGGGCTAAGGCGTGTTCATTGCTCTCATAAGACATGTTTTTTTTAAAAAAATCAAGTATGTATCCCGCTATCGCGGGACTTATGGGAGAGCCGCCACAAGCAAGTTGTTTGATGGCATCAATAATGTGCATTTCATCATTATCTTTTAATAAATACCCTTTTGCGCCTGCCTTAATCGCCTCAATAACACTATTTTCGTCACCAAGGCGTGAAATGACCATGATTTTAGTATGTTGGTGTGATTGGCTAATTTCATTAATAAAATCAGTTCCATATCCATCAGGCAGCCCTAAGTCAATAAGGAAAATATCAATATGGGAATGCACAGGGTGGATTAACCATTGTCTGCTTTCCTTGAGTGACCCCGCACTGTGAGCAAGCACAAGATGCTTGTCATTATTAATAATATTACAGAGACGCAAACGTGTTGGTTTATCGTCTTCTAAAATAAAAACCGTTAAAGTTTCTTTAGGCCATTCGCTGTTCATGGTATTGATTTCTTAAGCTCCTTTAGACTTTTTTTACGTGTCTTTGTTATTTTTCACACCCGTTTCAAATGAGTATCCCTTGTTTAGCAGCGGTTTTATATCCCCTAAATGAGGTATAAGGCTTATCCCTTATTATAGGTAGTTATGATTAATTTGCTGTTTTTTTGTCATTTGCTTGATGGATTTACACGTGTTATTAAAGGCATGTATTATGCAATTCTAGGGCGAGTGTTATTTACTTAATAGACAAAATAGGGCGAACACATTAATGAAAAAAATAATTCATTTATCAGATCTGCATATAGGTTATAAAGATTGCAGTGAAAAATTCCGAAAATTGATTGAGTTAATCAAACTAAATTATCGACCTGCTACTGATCATGTCATCGTGGTGACAGGTGATATTGTTGAAGATGCTCGACAAAAATGGGCTTATGAAGAAGCAGTTGCCTTATTTCAACGTCTTGAGAATGCTAACTATACAGTACTTGTTGTGCCTGGAAATCATGACTATGGCAGTGGTCGTAAAGGGAATGAGCGTTATGTGTCTTTGTTTAAACAAGTTTTTTATAATGATGAGGGTGTAACGTATCCAAAACTCGATATTATTGATGAGATTGCTTTTATTGGTTTGGATTCAATGGCAGCGACCTTTGAATGGTTTGATGTCTGGGGAGCGGATGGTGAATTAGGCGAAAAACAGATCGCAGCTCTTGATACGTTATTGGGGTGTGCTGACTTACGTGACAAAAAGAAAGTGGTTTATCTACATCATCATCCTTTCGATAATAGAGGCTTTTTACATATGCTCAAAGATTATAAGCAATTTAAACAGGTTGTTGAGGGACGTGTGGATTGTTTGTTATTTGGACATAACCATGAGGGAAATAGATACCCTAATAAATGGGGGATTCCACAATGCTATGATGGTTCGAGTTCAACAGGCAAGATAGGTGATAAACATGAAGCAACAGGGGTGCGGTTAATTACATTGTAATTTTAGGCATAAGTACGAAATAATTTGGTATTTTAGAGCCTTATGGGTATTGTTATGTAATTGCAGTGTTGTTTAAGCAAAGCGGATTTAGCGCGATTTCAGGGCAATATCCATAAGGCGGAATCATTCATGTTATTTAGTTTGTGTTCCTTAGGTGTTTTTAACGTGATGGTTGCGTTCTAAAGGCAGCATCAGGAAGCACAATTTCTTTTCCGATATGTATATTGGTTGCAACGTTTTTCACTTTTACGCCTAGACCTGCTAAAGGATTTTGGCCTTCAGGTGTGCTTTGCTGACTGTTTGATACGATGTTTTGATTAGCGGCATTAGCGCCAACATGAAGTTGTTGTGTTACGGTTGTATTGCGGTTATTAAAACAACTAGGGTCTTGCTGCTGTGTGCTTTGTGCTTGTTGCTGTGACTTACCACCACTTTGGGAATGAATATCAATTTGTATGGCAACGTTGGTATCAACACAAACAGCATAACTAGATGCAGAAAGTACGATGCTTAATAAACTAATAGCGGCTATTTTATTCATAATGAGAGTCCTTTTTCTGTTGTCTCAGCCTCTTTTTTATTGTTACTTATTTTAAAAAAAAGGAGAGAATGATGATGATGAAAGTGTGTTGATTCAGTGTTTACTTAGGAAGAACAGGTAGAGTGATACCTACATTTTTCTGGATGCTAGTTTGTTGGTTAGCAATAATGCTTACGTTAAAATCACCTGACTGCTGACTGATGTTTAGTGCTTCTTGGATAGCAACATTCTGTTGTGCATTAACGCCGTTACCTTGGCTTGCCCCTTTATTGATTTGGAATTGGCGTTGTACTGAGCTGATTGATGAAACATTGCCAGCGCCAACTTGTAGATTACTGTTAACAACACTTTGGCTAGAAGCATTGCTTTGTACATTGTCAGCAAATGCAGTGGTAGCGAGTAGTGAAGCGAAAAGTGCGATTGTTAATGTTTTCATGATGATTCCTTTACTTATAGGGTTATTTATTTCTTGAAAGAAGCGTTTTAGGTGTGTCTGTGTTGTTTCGTTCAAGTTGAGTTAAGTATAAGGATCCTTTTGGTTGTTGTTTGTGATGTAGTTCACAGTTTTAAAATTCTTTTATTACTCTTGCTGACTATTAGAATATTATGCTGTTTTGTAAGAATGGAGAATATACAATGAAACGGATATTATTTGGCTGTTGGATGTTTCTGATTATTAGCATTGTCAATGCTGAGAATAATGTGAATACCCTTTTGGACGGAAAACTTATCAAAGTCTCGAGTGGTCATAAATTTACCGAAGGGCCTGCGGCTAATAAAAATGGTGATGTTTATTTCAGTGATATACCCAACCAAAAAATCCATCGTATTAGCACTGATGGCAAGGTAACGTTGCATCGTGATCATTCTAATAAATCCAATGGCTTATTCTTTTCAGCATCAGGTGATTTATTGGCTTGTGAAAGCAAAACACGGCAGGTGACGGCACAAAATGCTAAGGGGGAAATTAGTGTTCTTGCTGATAGCTATAAAGGAAAAAAACTCAATAGTCCTAATGATTTATGGGTTGATCAATGGGGTGGAATTTATTTCACTGATCCGCGTTATGGCTCAATGAAGGATCTTGAGCAGGATGGGTTTCATGTTTACTATATTGCGGCTGATAAGACGATTAAGCGGGTGATTAGTGATCTTAAACGACCCAATGGCATTGTGGGGACGGCAGATAATACCAAGCTGTATGTCGCTGATGCCGATGCAGGTAAGACCTTTGTGTATACGATTGAGGGTGCAGGAAAAATTACGGATAAAAAACTTTTTTGCAACTCAGGCAGTGATGGCATGACGTTGGATAGTGCAGGGCGCTTGTATTTAACCACTGATGCCGTGAAAATTTTTAATCCAGAGGGTTCTGCATTGGGTGAGATCAGTGTACCTGAAACCCCAACGAATGTTGTCTTTGGTGGTGCAGATTTTCAAACGCTTTTTATTACCGCACGAACGAGTGTTTATTCGGTAAAGATGAATGTTAAGGGCGATGGGCGTTAACAGTAAAAAAGCCTACAGTATATAGCTGTAGGCTTCTTTTTTAGCTATTTATAACGGTGTTACATCTTCAGCTTGGGGGCCTTTCTGCCCCTGAGTTACGGTCATGTTGACTTGCTGACCATCTGTTAATGTTTTACGTCCATCGCCGTTGATAGCGCTAAAATGAACGAATACATCTTTACCACCTTCCTGCTCGATGAAACCAAAACCTTTTTCGTCATTGAACCACTTGACTGTGCCTGTTACTTGTTCGGACATATCTACTACTTACTCTTTCAAAATTTGCCTAATGTATTTAGGCGTAAAAAATACAGCGTTAACTGTCATACAGAAGAAGGAAATTTAGCTATTTAACTTAAAATTCCCTATCTACCGCCGTTGAGACATTATTTATCAAGAAAAGTTTAAAATAATATAAAAATATTTGGATGTAGACTTATATATCCTCACCATATTTCTCTTTATGCCGTTGTTTAGCCTGCTTTACCCATTCTTCTTGTGTAATTCTTGCTGAAAAAACGCCGAGTGTATTGCCATATTTTTCCTCATCTTCGGCAGTAAAGGCAGCAATTTGTGCATAACAAGTTACCCCTTGCTCCTTTAGTACTTGCTCATTTGCTTGACCAATGCCAATGATTTTTTGCAGATCATCGGGGGCATTTGTCGCTGCTGCTTTTGCTTGCATCATGCTTTTGTTTTGTTTTAGCTCAGCATGGCATTGTTGTTCATTGGATAGTTCGGTGACAAGTTGGCTAATGGTTGCTTGTACTTTATCTCGGTCTTCCATCAGTGAAACCAGTTGTTCTTTTAGACAACCCATTGCACAAGGATCACTGACGGCTTCATCATCTGCTTGATTTAGATAATGTTGTGCTGTTTCAAGCACGGTTCTCTCTTTTGCAAGGCGTGATAAATCATCTTGATAATTTTCTCTGTCCTTTTTGATTTGCTTGTTTTTCTGGCGTAATGCGCTATTTTTACGTTTTAATGTTGCCTTTTCATGGGTTAACTCAGTAATTGCTTGTGAAGGTGTATTAACGATTTTAAGCAGTTTGATATTTTCTTGTTTACTATTCTCAAGTAAGCTTTTTAGTTGTGTTATTTGTTTATTATATCTATTGCGTTCGGCTGCCAAGCGATTTAAGTGTTCGTTATGCTGTTTGGTGACAAAAAATTGCTTGAGGTGCCAGCCTATAATGGCACTAAAGATACTGGCTAGAAGCAGACAGAAGATCATTTTCCCGATTAAATAAGCCATAATGAGTTCTCTTGTATTTTTTTAAAATAAATTCGATGGTTTTGGGCTGTTGATTGCATAACATCCCCTTTACTGCATTGGCATTGGATAAAATGTTTCAAAAGGAAATACAGGTGCTGTGGGGGTTATTGGTGCTATAGGCTGGATAGGTATAGGCGGCATAAAGCCATTGCCCCACGGGGTATTATTGTTGCCCCAAAATGGCATGTTTAACCCATTGTTATTTAAAGGCATCTGAAAATTATTCGCATTATTAGGCCAAGGCGTATTGTTGATGCTAGGTCTAAGTATTTTATTCTCAGGAAGATTAGCGAGAACATTCGGTTTATTGACGATATGGTTTTCGATTGGCTGATCAGTGATAGACGTTTGTTGCGGCGGATAGACTGAATTTGAATTTGTTTCCGTTATTGGTGCAGTAGAACGGTCTATAAGGTTATCAACATTGGGTTGAGTTGTGGTATTGGTGACAGATTCAGTCGGTAGGTGATCCTCATTAACGCTAGGTGTCACTGAATTAGAACCATTATTTGCTAATGGCTGATGTGTTTGTTGAGTGAGTTCATGTTCAATGGTCGAACCATTAAATTTAATACATAACAAGGTAATAAAAAAGAATCCTACAAGCCATATGATAAAAAGTGATAATGGTTTCATAAAGTGCCCTTTCTTCATAAAAACAACTGATTAATGTATTATTTTAATTTATCATAAATGTGGTCGTGTTTCTAGACATTGTTTTATTGTTAATCATTGGTATAGCATGGTTTTCAATAGTAATTGAAAACCAAATAATACGCATTATCAATGCAGAGTGTTTGGTAATGCTAAAACAAAAGGTGCGATTTCAGCATCAAAATTTTGATCATCATCAGCAATCATCTGATAACTGCCTTCCATTGTGCCAACAGGCGTACTCATCATTGTGCCGCTGGTATAATTAAAACTCTCATTGGGTTGCAAATGTGGCTGTTCACCAATAACACCATCACCTTTTACTTCTTGTATTTCTCCATTAGCATTAGTGATAATCCAGTGGCGCGTCATGAGTTTAGCAGCAATATTCCCCGTGTTTTTAAGTGTAATATGATAGGCAAAAATATAAATATTTTGCTCAGGACGTGATTCGGCTTC
>CAYNGN010000062.1:0-525 GCA_964396615.1 uncultured Thiothrix sp.
TTTTTTGTTATCCGTTTGTTTTATTAATTCACCGAAAGCGTCGTACTGGTAAGTCCAGCGTCCCATACTTGGATCATTCATCGCTATTTTGTTTTTACCAATGCTGTCATATTCTAAACGAATGATCTTGCCATTCGTATCGGTACTGAGCAGATTCCCCATCGCATCATAACGATAACGAATAGTAATGCCATTCTCTTCAACACGTATAGTATTATCAGCAAGGTCTTTTTCGATTGTTTTCTCACTACCATCAGCACGCGTTTCAGTCGTTTTCAATCCTTCATAACGCGTTATTGTGTCTCGTGTTCCTCCTTCGGTCGGCTGACTTATTTTAATCACCCGACCCAATTCATCGTAATCGTAACGTACCCAACGACCTAAATCGCCTGCAAAACGTCCTTTATAATAAGGTAATGTTGCTGCATGAAGCGCCCCTCTTGCATTATAAACTTTATCAACAATAATATTTCGACGTTCCGTACTCCCTTGGTATTCTGTCTCTTGACCAATGCTAATGGTACG
>CAYNGN010000062.1:535-8995 GCA_964396615.1 uncultured Thiothrix sp.
TCTCGTCCCAACATGTCATAATAAACGGTTTTCCAAGCACCTGAACTCGCTTGTGTGGTGGTTTTATAAATCGCTCTATCCCCTACAGGAACACCAAGATTATTGAAATCAACCCCTGCATTGGCCTCTCCTGCGGGACTCCAAGCAGTAATAACCGTTGATGTTTGACCATCGGGTGAGGTCGTTTTCACTAAACGACACAAGCTATCATAGCTCATCGTCGTTGTTAAACCGTTTGGTCCTGTTTGATGGCTCACCGCATCACAAGAAGAATCATAACGAAACGTTTCACGATGTCCCAAGGCGTTAGTGTTACTCGTGACTCGACCATACCCATCATAAGTTGTTGTTGTTTTACGTTGCTTTCCATTTGCTTCAACGATGGCAGAAATTTTATTACCTTTGCTATCATAACGATATATGCTCGTTATTTCTTGTTGTCCACTAGGTTCTAGGGTTTCCCTTTCCATTGCTCCTGTTGTGTTGTTGTAGTGCAGTAATGTACTTCGAGTACGTGATGGTGAATCACTTTTTTCATGAGTAACTGTTATTTCTTCGGGTTTATTTAATAACCAATTTGATCGATTATGCCAATAACGGGTATGGGTTGTAGTGACTTTACGCTGCCCGCTGCTTTGATCGCTCACCGTAGCAATTACGCTTCTTGGTTTACCGTATTCATTAAAATCAGTGCTTTTTGTTTCCTTAATAATCGTCGTATCTGTTTCATAACTATGAGCAGTATCAATCGTACTTTTAACTAAGACACGCTTTATTTTTTCATGCTCATCACTCGTTTGAGTTTTATACTCAATCACCGACTCTTTTAACAACTTGTCCCCTAAATATTGGCGGCTTAAGAGGGTTTTTCCACGAAGCTCTTTGCTTTGACCATATTCAGCACGGGTACGAATTCCTGTACTCTGATTCATTTTTTCAATAACACGAAAACCATAAACACCATCGTCTTTATGAACTTGATATCCTTGATAGCGATAGTTAATAGCTGTTTCCGCACCAATGCCATTATCGGTACGAATAGCAGAAATAACTAAACGATCTTGTAAAACCTCATCAATATTTTCATCTGCATTTTGTTCACTCACATACAAACCAGCCAATAGAGGTTTATACTCGAAATGTGCCTTAACGCCATAACTATTTGTCACACCAATTAATCGTGCTAAGGGCTCATAGTGAGGAGTAATGCAGTTAATGCCATTTGTAGAAATATAACAGGTATCCTGAAGACCATCTCCACTGACATCACCTACTTGCTTGAGTGGCCCATAATTCATAGCAAGAGAAACCACATGAAAACGAGTTGATAAGCCAAAAAGTTTTCTGACAAAATTTCCATAGACTTTACCCGTCTTTTCATATTTTGAAAGTTTAGGAAATATTTCCTCGAAATGCTCAAACTCACCAAAGGTCATTCCATCTTGCATCGCACAGGTAATATGCATTTCACCATCAGATTCTTTAAGTCCTGTTTTTGCTAAACACAAATCTGCCTGATTGTCATTATTGCGATCTAATAAATGTAAATAATCCTCTTTATCAATCTCAAGGTTCGCCTTAGTAATCGTTGCTGACAAGAAAGAATTCCCTGTATTGATGTGACACACATAGTCTTTATTTTCAGTTAAATAGCAAATTTCCATGTTGCCATCAGCATTTAAATCAACATAACGAAATGTTCTTGTTAATGATTCAATTGCTTCTTTTGTCCCACCGACTAAATTCGTTGAAATTTTGTCAATGGCACCAAAACGTGGCATTTGTTTTGCATCGGATGCGATGCCATATTGGCATGAAAATTGACCATCATATTGCAAGCCGCAAATATCTAAATAACTGTCACCATTAATATCAACAAGTTGAGGTGCTGGAAGTTTATGAATATTTTCTTCGATTTCTATACCAATTGTTTTACTTACTAACCAACCACTGGTCGCTAATGAAACCGCTGCCCCCGAAAATCCTTGTTCATCATTAAGATAACAAACCGCATTATTATTGGTAAAGACACAAATATCCATATACTCATCTCGATTGACATCAACGAGACTAAAAGTGTCATCACTTTTAATAGGTACACGACGCGTCATTGCAGCAAAACCATGACCCGTTTTATCATTTAGGGCGCAATAAAGCCCTTCTTCCCCTTTGGAGACACAATAATCAGTCCATCGGTCATTATTTAAGTCCAATAACATTAAGTTTGGCAGGTTATCGTCATTACGAAAGATTGAACTAAAATCACTCGCCCAAACGGTTGCTTGTTTATACTGACCTTGCCCTTCAGACAAGGCACATTTTAGACCATCAGAACTTCCATTATCTGCTGAATCGGCAAAACAAAAATCAGTCAGACCATCATGATTAACATCAGCATGTACATAATGATTAACAAAATCAGAAAAAGTGACAGGGGTAATAAGATCATGATCTGTTGATGCATAACTCTCTTCATGAGGCTGAAGATCAATTAATTTTTTTCCAAAAATAGCAGTTTTACTTTCATCGTTAAATTCAATGGGTGTTGGGTGCAAAGGAGGTGTAACCGCATTATTTTCTGCTAATTTAGCATAATGAAAAACTAAAGGATTTAAGCAAGCGTCCCCTTTCCCACAATAACGCATTTGCTTTAAACGCAATCCACGATAACGATTGTTTTCATCATAATCAAAGCGGTAGGTATTTTTTACTTGTTGGTTGCTGGATATTGAAATAGATGTTAGTAGGCTGTCAATAATATATTTTTTGCCATAGCGATAAATAGTTTGTTGATCAGAACGACCTTGTTGGTAATTAAACGTAATTTCGTGATTGTTGTATTTAATTTGTTCAATATAGGTCGTAAATTCCAAATTTTTATAACGATAGGTCATTTCATTAGAAAAACGATCCTTCATAGAGGATACATACCATATCTGTGTTACTTCATCCTTTCCCAATAGCTGACTATCTTTAGTTTCCCCATAGTTAAGAATAAAGCCATCTTCAGTATAAACTTGCCAAGATTCAGGGCCATTATCTCCTACTGATGTCGCAACAACCTTACTATTAGCGCCATTAATAGTTTTATAGATTGCACCACTGCTACCTGAACTCCCAGAAACAAGAACAAGTCGTTTTCCATCAATACAGTATTTATCTTCCGCAGTATATTTCACAGGAGAATAGTTGCCATCAATTTCTTTAGAAGCTGAACAACGTGAAATAGCCGATAAACCTTCCAAAGAAAACCCCATACCCAGAGGACTATTACTACCTCCCTGTTTATAGCTAATGGATAAGGATGGTTCAATACCATTAAGACCAGAAGGTGTTGCTAAGGGAACACTATATCGTAAGTTACCCTGTTCAACGGCAACATCCCCCTCAATATTACCCACTTCTGCTTGAGTATTAACCGCTGAATAAGATATGTTTATTAATGAAATTAATATGAACGGTATATATTTAAAATACTTGAATGCTGTTGTCGTTTTCGACATAAATGTTGCCCCCTGTGTATGGATTAATAATTAATCCAATCCGCTATTTACAGGGTATTATAAATTAACATCACCCTGTAAATAATCCCCAAATGTTTAATTAATCGATGTAGTTCAAGTTAAGTATCTAAATAGACACTTTTTTTTATTGTTGTACTACAATGCCCTGCGAAAGAAATTATTTTGCAAAACCAACAAAACGTTTTATTAGCTCTTCTTTCTTTTCCTCTGTTGCTGAAATTTCCTTATCTAATTCAATCGATGCTTCTGTTGTCAATGGTGCAAACATCGCATTTTCAATCGATTGAAATAGCTCATCTTTAGTTGTTCCCATCTCTTCTGCTACTTTATCTATTTCTTGATCGGCATCTTCGAGAAGATGCTGATAGTTAATTTCATCATCTAATTTCGCAACTTCAAGTTTCATTCCATCAACATCATTCTTTAAATTGCTAACAAAAGCTTCAACTTCTTGCTTTGTTGCTGTATCTGAACGATATTGTTGAGACTTTAAGAGGTTAACTTCATTTTTATAAGGATCATTAGAGTAAGCTGTGTCTTCTTCTAGTGAATGCCTCTCAAGTTGAGAAAACTTACTCGTTACCAATACTGAGTTTTTTTCATCCTTTAAAATAAATATTGAAAAAAGCCCTGCAATCACGACAGCACTTATCACGACAATAATAATCCCTTTCATTTTTATTTTATTGTTGCCAAACATAGTTACTTCTCTTTCCTGTTAAAAATGATCCTGCCGATAACAACAGAACAAAAATGCCATTGGTAAACGGTAAAAATAGAGCGTAAAGATAGCCTGATGATGCAAACAAGCTAGGTTTATAACTTAATGAAACCGTTTTATTTATGTAAGATGAAGAAGAACTTGCCATTGTTTCAATTTTTCCCTTTTTATTAACAAAGGCAGTAATAGAGCCATTTGCTGATTGTACTAACGGTTTAGAAAACTCCATTGCCCTTACTCGTGCGATATTCAATAAATAATGCTTAACCCAGTTTGTTTTAAGAAAATCAAGGTCAGTAAATACTGCGATCATCCCCGATTTTATGATATTTTCTCTGGCTTCATAAGAAAAAAACACCTCAAAACAAATCATCGGAGCAATCACTTTCCCTGCAACACGAACGACATCTGAATAATGTTGTTTGCTTGTTAACTCACCATGTTGAATATTTGGAAAATAAGAATTTAAAAAATGAAAAGTTTTAGGTGAATATTCACCAAATGGAATAAGGTGCTGTTTCATGTATACGGGTGACTGACTATTATTGGCATAAATCACATTATATTCACCAACAAGATCACGGTAATAACCACCAGAAAGACTATATATTCCCTGTTTTTTCAACTCATCAAAACCTTTTTTTACTGTTTCAGGATAAAAATGTAAGCTCTTTTCGATAACCCCTTCTGGTAAAAAGACCAAATCAGGTTTTGGTTGCAACTGAGCAATATCTTGATATTGCATCAATCGAGAGGCTGATTGATGCATACTGTTTTTTTCTTCAGTACTCACTTGAGTATTGATAAGCCTAATATCAACGCTATCTACATCTATTTCATCTTGGTATACATAATCATACATCGCATGATGAACAGTAAAAACCATTAATAAAAGAACCAAACTAACACTAATTAAGCGTATTCTTGATACTTGCTTAGCGTGTTGAATCAGTAAATAAAGGCATCCTACTAATGTATAGACAAGAAATCCAACCCCTATTTCACCAAACATAGAATACTCAACATTCAGTATATCAACGAAAAGATGAGATGACTGAAACCAAGGAAGCCCTGTAAATAAAAATGTTTTTAACCACTCTCCTAAAGCAAATACTGTTGGCATAATGATAATTGCCCAAACGACATCAGAACACCGAGAAAAAAATCGTAGAACGAATACAGAGAGTAAAAACAGCAAAACCAAATAAGATAAAGCTAAAAAAATAATCAGTATGATTATAAGTGAGTCTGATAACGTATATTGCTCAATAAGTGCAAGCAGTACATATAATCCTGAGCTATAAAAGAACAAAGCATAGGAAAAGCCCATAAGCAAAGATTGGGCTATTGTTTCAGTTTTCCTAAGCTGGTAAATAAAAACTAAAACACTAAAAATAAATAGAACAGGAAAATGTGTAATAAAGGCAAGTCCTGAAAAAAGTCCAGACAACATACCAATAAATAAAGGAGAACGAACGCCTAAATGTCCCTGTGATAATTTCAACTTGCCCCCACACCTATTATAAAAATTATTGATGATCATCATATGATTATTTTTATGCAAATCAAACATTTTTTAAATAATTCAATTATAAAAAACGTAATAACTATCTGTAATACAATGAAACTATATTGGTGTATTCTTAATTACTTATATATTTTCCATTTTAAGGCTCAAATAAACTTCAACCGATTAGCCTTCCACTCCGCCCCATCAATCACCCCTGCCTCATACATCCCCTGCCAATTATAAAAAAACGGAAAAAACTCACTCTTACTATGAATACTCGTCGCCAGAAAAAAGCACACAATCGTAATCCCACCTGCAACAAAGAACTCCCCAGAGCCGCCCGTGCGTAAACGTCCGCCCATTAAATTAAACCGCCTCTCAGACGTAGGCAGCAGCGGCACACCCGCAATGGTCAAACTATCCGCCAGCACATGCGTTAGCCCCCCATAAGCAAACCCCGCAATCACCCCATGCCAATCCCAGAAAAACAGCCCAAACAAGAGTCCCGCGATCCAATACGCCACAATATGCGTTACCGTGCGATGTTTTACCCGTCTGCCCATGGCTTTTAGTACCCATTCCAGCCAATCAGGGGCGGTACTACCAAGGATCGCCACAGGCACGAGCGCAGGGGCAACCACAGCGGTGGTACTCGCGGCAATCGCCATATGGCTAAACCACTTCATTCGACAAAGCCCAAGCTCTTGCCCCATTCAATCAGTAACGGATCTTCGTCTTTTTTATTCTCCTCTTGCTTTGCGGTTTTAATCGGTGCTTTCCATTGGGATTTTGGCACCGCAGAAAGCCGTGTTAGCCAGTCATTAACTTTTTTATACACGCCACGGCGACATTGTGCAGAGAGTGCAATACGGCTACTCATAATATCCGCTTCGGAGGTAATCAGTGCTTTTTGTGCTTTTGCCACCTTTTCCAGATAGGTTACTTGCTCATTGGCGGCAATAAATCCCGAGGACACCCGTAACGAGGCACGGCTTTCCAGTGATTGGTACAGGCTTAACTCACGGATCGCGTGGTTACGTGATGCAATGGAAGCAACGAAGACACTCACATTCTGCGCGGTCTCCTGCCGTCGCTTGTATTCCCTATCTTGTGCTTTCTCCACCTCGGTGGTTGAATACAGTGGCATATTGGCGACAATCTGCACATAGTTCTTGCCTAAGTCGGTGCCAAAATCAGAAGCCAAGCGTTTGGTACTCGCCCCTGCGCGTAAGCTGACATCTATTTTCCACTTGCTGATGGTGGGATAACACTGCATCACCGTTTGAAACAACACATCACCGTTAATACGCGGTGCGGTGACTAATGAACGAATCTTATTATCAATCCGTGCAGGTTTGCCGCTAAAGGTGGGCAGTTGATAAGGCCCTACTTCGGGGGGCAGCTCTAGATCATTAACCTGTTCAGCAAAAGAGGTTGAACAGCCCGATAACAGCAAGTAGGGGAAAAGGAGTAAAAAACGTCTCATGCAGTGGTTGCCCTGATTATTATTGTTAGTAAGTAAGTTTGTTAAGTAAGTTAAGTAAGTTAATTTTGTTCGTTTAATCTTGTTTGGTTGATCGTCGTCCAGAAGACAGGGCGGTCATTCCACCAAGGATCATTGCCAGCTCAAACCAACCCGCCCCCATAGCAATGACCACAATCATCCATACCAGCGGTTTTGTCATGTCGTAGGCAACTTCTGTCCCCAGTCGGTAGGTTTGTGGCTGACGACGATCAACCACGCCTCTGAGGTTCGGTGCAAGGCGTTGTTCTTCACTGGCAGAGAGGACAAAGATACGGCTGGCTAAGATACACTCTCTGGCAATCTGTAACTTTCGCCCTTGCAGCTTGTGCGCGTCATCGACAAAAACCACGGCGTGGGTGGTTTCAATATAATCAGGTAACACTTCTGCCCGTTCCCATTGTTTTAGGTTCGACCAGGGGCGGTATTTGTTTTCATCCTCGCAGGTGGTGCGACGTTCTTCCCACCATGTCATCACATGCGGATTTTCACACCATGCGCCCAATGGACGAAATGCACCCAGCCACAAGGCAGGGTGTTTAATCTTGCCACCCCAGATCGTGCGTTCGGTTTCATACATCCGCATCAACCAACGCGACTTACCCGAGTCATGTGCGCCAGTGACGAGGATGGGTTTTTTAATGCTAATGGTTTCCTCTTTGCTCACCTTGCCAAAGCGTCCACCTGTTTTATGCACGTACAACGGCACGGTATAACGCGAACCGTTTTTACGCACTTGTCCCTTGCTATTTCTTAGTTTCAAATATTCCACAGGCACTCACCAGATTGGGTTTTTCGCTAGTCTAATGGGAAGTGTTTAGCAGGTATTGTTTATCTGAGGAGAGGTATAAAAAGTATTAACATCAGGTCTTTACATGGATTTTGCTGTCCAAATAAGGTAACAATCATTCGGACATCGGGCAACGAAAAATGGACAAACAATAGGGGTAAAAAAAGTAAGTCTTGCCATCAGGTCTTGTCAGGGGTGGCAGGTGTCCGAAATAAACGGTCGTTTAATTCGGACATTTTATAGGTGGAATTATTTGTTTATATTCACCCTCAGTTCAGCCGTTATAGCTCTAAATTTACCCCTCCCAAACCACAATAATAAGAGAGCCGCAATGGAAGAAAGTACCTTTAATGACAAGGCAAAAAAGACCCGTTTATGTGAGAAGAATATTGC
>CAYNGN010000063.1:0-6645 GCA_964396615.1 uncultured Thiothrix sp.
AGGCAAACGTTGATTCATCAGCAGTCTTTTCTTTCTTATAAAGCCGTTTATCAGTTGATGAAATCCAATGAAAACTGGTGTGCCATTCCACGAAAAGTATCCAATCAAGTCTGGAAGCAAGTCACAGGGAGTTGGTCTTCATGGCTAAAAGGGTTGAAAAACTATAAGCAATCACCCAGTGATTTTATGGGAAGACCTAAAATGCCGAACTACAACACGTCATTGAATAGTGTTGTTTATGAAAAGGGAGCGTTGGGCACAAGAGGCTTGCCCACGGATCATATTAGACTGAGCCAAACAAACATTATTCTTGATATCAGCACGATAAAAGGCGACGTGGTTGAGGCTAGAATTACCCCCAGAAAAAACAAATTTATTATACGCGTCACTTACACGGAGGAAATGAAGCAAACGCCCTTAAATTACAACAAAATAGCAGGCATTGATTTAGGATTAAATAACCTAATCGCGGTAGCAACAAACCAAGCGGATATCCTGCACATCATGGTTAACGGCCGAGGTTTAAAATCCATCAATCACTATGGAAACAAGCAGGTTGCAAAGCGGCGTTCTAAATTAGCAAAAGGCATTCGATCGTCCTTATTGATTCGCAACGTGCAGGATAAAAGAAATCAAAAAGTAGATGATTATCTTCATAAAGCGAGCCGAAAGGTTGTCGATTGGCTGGTTGAGAATGATATTGGTACGCTAATCATTGGCAAAAATAAGCACTGGAAAACAGCGATTAAGATGGGAAAGCGCAATAACCAGAATTTTGTGCAAATACCTCATGCACGATTAATTGACCTCATCCAGTATAAGTTTGAGCAAGAAAATGGGATTGTCGTTGTTCACGAAGAAAGCTACACCTCAAAAGCCAGTGCGCTTGATCTTGATCCGTTGCCAAGCTATCGAAAAAAGGGTGAAAAACGATGCTTTAGTGGGCGACGTATTAAGCGTGGTTTATATAAAACGCTCAAGGGGTTATTGATCAATGCGGATATTAACGGGGCATTGAATATCATCAGAAAAGTAGCCAAGAATTCACTAGATGACTTGGTAGAGGATACGCAGTTTATCCATCATTGCGCAACACCTCGGTTTATATAACGAGGTGGGCATATCAATGAAAAAACTAAAAAGTAACTTTTTTAGTAACTGTATAACAGTATTGCTATAATTTTTTAATCGTTTTACTGTTGAGTTTATTTTTATATTGGTTTATGGAATAAGTGTCTATGCTGAACAAAAAATGTGTATTATCAATGTTGCTTGATACGACATTTGACACTTTAATATTATTTATTTTCAGGTGCTTGATCTACTCTAATACGTAAAAAACTTGCAAAACGTGGTAAGCCTTTTTTGGTTCGTCCAAAATATTTATAGGTAATTAATGCACCAATAGCAGGTGGGTTTTTACGTTCCTGATTGCTAAATCCTGTGCCAAGTTTAAAACGTAACCCCTCGTTATTTTCAACCAGCATTGAACCCAGCATATCTTTAAATTTTCCTTTGCCAGAGAAGTACTGAATGACACGTGCTTCAGCATCTTGGTGCTTTTTGACTTTCAATAGATCTGTACTTCGTCCTGTGTGATAGAGGGAATCTGCACGATGTAACATGAGGCCTTCTGCGCCTTGAGCAACAACGTCATCAAGCTTTTTACTCAAGGCTATTGCGTTGGGTAAGTGATAGTGTTTGATGACGTTGAGATGGGGGATATTCAGTGTGTTGACTAAGGTTTCCATCGCCGTAACACGTTGTTGAAAAGTACCTTTTGCTTGTGGCATTTCAAAAAGCTGATAGCTGATTTTCTGCCATTCTTCATCAATGGGCTGATGTTTTCGTACGGTACTGACGGTTTGTTCAAAATGGTTTCTTGCGATCCATAATTCACCATCCAGTGGCTGTTTTGGGAAGTTTTCAATAAACCATGCGGGCGCGTGAAAACGATTACCTTGGCGTGAGAGTAGTTGTTCACCATCCCAATAGGCACGTACACCATCTAGTTTTTCACTGACTAAATAGTGCTTTATGTTAATGGATTTATCATAGGTTTTAGCGAGTATCAGTGCAGGTATTGTCTTTGTTTGTGCAGTTGTAGTGAATAGCAGCAAAAAGCTGAAGCAGAGTGTAACGCAGGTGTTTTTAAGCAGGCTATTGTTATTCATTGTTATGGCTTGTCGCTAAAAATACTGAGCCTATGTTGCTATTGAACATTAGCCAATGCTAAACAGATAAACGAGCATCATACGTCTTTAGCAATGTTTATTTAATTGTTAAGGGTGAAACCACCGCCTTTAGGCGGTTAGATTTATCTGCGATACTCTTAGCTGTTCAGTTTATTAGTAAAGCAATTCAGGGAGGAATTGAAAAGGGTTGTTGTAAACTATAGAGGTTCAGATAATTACATTCACGCTAACGAACTCAGCCAGCCATGTGGATTATTTTTAAATCAGCAGGAACTCGCTGCGTTCAAACATGCTTCTAATCGGAGAACACAATTATCTGACTTTCTATAGGCTTTCATAAGCAAGAGAGCAACCACAAAGGATTGCCCTTAACTTTAGGTCTTAGTTGTCATCAAGCGTGATAGGCGAGACAAACTCATCGGGTTTAATGGTCAAAATAGAACATTCAACGTTATCCAATACTTTTTCTACCGTATTACCAATAAAAAATCCTTGGATGCCTGTGCGCGAGAGCATTCCCATGACCAGCAAATCGGTGTTATGCGTTAACGTTGAATCAATAATCACCTGTGCAGGTTCTCCCATTTCAAGATAAATTTTATCATTATCAATGGTGATGTCGTTACTTTTTAGGCAGGCTTGGATTTTTTCTATGTAGTCTGCTCTAGCCGCTTCAGGGGGCATAATGGAGAGTAAGGCTAAATCACTTTTATCAGCTTCAGCAATAAAAGCAGCATTGGCAACAATAGTGCTATTGAGAGCTTGGCTATCTATGCCTTTTTGCTCATCAATATTGATGGTTGCTGTAATACGCTTATAATCTCCTAGGCATTTTGGGTGTACTGCCAAAACAGGACAGGGCGCTTTACGCAGCAATTCACGTGCGGTACTTCCCATGAGCTTATTTTTAAGTACAGAGTTATTTTCTCGTTCCGCAATCATCAGTAAGTCGTGCTTATTACGTAGCACTTGTTTAATAATTTCTATACTAGGTGTACCTGAAACAGTGACACAAGCCGTTTCAATGCCTGTATTTTGTATTGCGCACTGGGAGACCATTTCAAGTTGTTCCATGCGCTGTTCGAGTTGGTGTTCTAAGCGTTGTTCGGGGGACATTGCTGAGATTTCGAGATGGGCATCACGGGGCAGTTCTGGAATGACGGACATAAAGGTGAGTTTGGCTTGATGTAGTTTGGCGAGGTTTATAGCATGGTCAATCTCTGCTTGCTCTGTTGCTTTAAAGTCAATCGCAACAAGAATATTGTCAAAATGGCTCATATATTTCCTTTTTATTGAATCATCATCTCTCTAGTATTAGAGCATAAATTATAGTTGTTTCGGTGAAAAATGGTTCGTTTTTAACGTAAATATGCAGTTAGTTCTGTTAATAATGAGGTGGAACTGTATTTTTTTTAAGCAAAAAAAACATAAGTATTGATTCTTGCTTTTTAAATGCGATGTATTACTTTACACTCGCAACCACTTAATTTTAGGTAAGGGCATTGCAAGTCAATTAATTTCTTCAAGTATGTCGTGTTGAGTATACATGAGGAGTTTCCGATTAAGTCACAAATTGACGACCTTCATGGGAATTTTGTGGAGGTTGTTTTGTAGGATGTTTAGCTTATATAGTTATCATTTTTATTATGATTTGGACTTAACTCAGTGCCTCCTTAAATACGGTGTTATTTGATGATGATGAATAGGCTGCTTGTGTTTTTTAATTTTTATTGATATCAACTTGTTGAGCGGTTTTTTACGTGAATCAAGTATGAGGAGGAAAGCATTGTTAGCATTTTTGGAACAGTGGAAAGACCGCTTTACACCGTATAAAAAATGGATCGGTGATCTTAAAGACAAAGAAGTAATTCGTGCCGTTTTATTGTCAGGGTTGACGAAAGCATCGTTAGCATTTTCGGGATTGTGGAAAGCCCGCTTTACACCGTATAAAGAATGGATCGGTGAGCTTAAAGACAAAGGGGTTATTCGTGCCGATTTATTGGCAGGTTTGACGGTAGCATTGGTACTTGTGCCGCAATCAATGGCTTATGCTGATTTAGCGGGATTACCTGCTTATGTGGGGCTTTATGCCTCTTTTATTCCGGTGATTATCGCCTCATTATTTGGTTCTTCACGTCAGATGGCAACAGGACCTGTTGCAATGGTATCGTTAATGACGGCTGCTGCTTTAGCTCCTTTAGGCTTAGACCCTGCAACGGCAATGGTTTATGCGGCGTTTTTAGCACTTTTAGTTGGGGTCTTTCAAATTGCATTAGGTTTGTTGAATTTGGGCGTTTTGGTTGATTTTCTATCACATCCCGTTATTCTCGGCTTTACAAATGCGGGGGCGCTCATTATTGGCAGTTCGCAGGTGAGTAAAATATTTGGTTTAACGGTGGAGCGTGCTGAACATTATTATGAAACGATGTGGAATATGATTTTAGCGCTGCCTAGTACGCATATGTTAACGTTGGCAATGGGGTTATTTTCACTCTTTTTGTTAGTTATCATTAGAAGAATTAATCCAAAATTACCCAATGTATTAATTACGGTTGTTATTTGTACGGTTATTTCTTGGCTTTCAGGCTATGGTGTTGATAAAGGGGGGGTGGTTGTTGGTAGTATTCCAAGTGGTTTACCAGGGCTTTCTATTCCTTCTGTGAAAACTGAACATTTGTCGACCTTACTAAGTTCCGTGTTTATGATTGCTATTATTGGTTTTGTCGAAGCTATTTCTGTTGCTAAGGCGATTGCCTCACAGACAAGACAACGTGTTTCTGCTAATCAGGAATTGATAGGACAGGGGTTGGGTAATCTGACGGCGGGGGTCTTTCAAGCTTATCCTGTCGCAGGTTCTTTCTCACGTTCAGCCGTTAATTTTACTTCAGGAGCGCGAACGGGTTTGTCAGCCATTGTAACAGGGGTTATTGTTGCGGTTACTTTACTGTTTTTAACGCCTTTATTATACCATTTGCCTCAAGCAACGTTGGCTGCAGTGATTATTGTTGCAGTAGCAGGATTGATAAAAATTGAACCCATAAAACATGCATGGAAGGTGCATCGTCATGATGGCATTATTGCGGTTGTGGTCTTTGTTGTAACCTTAATTGTTGCACCTCATCTTGAGAAAGGCGTACTTATTGGCGTTTTACTTTCTTTGGGGTTGTTTTTATACCGTACCATGAGTCCACGTTTACTTGAGCTGGCACGTCATGAAGATACGACGTTACGGAGTGCTGAGCGTTTTGATTTACAGGTTAGTCCTACGGTATCAGTATTCCGTTATGATGGTGATTTGTACTTTGCTAACTCAGGTTATCTTGAAGGTAAAATACTGAATTTTATTGCGGAAAAGCCAGAATTAAAGTTGGTTGTATTGGATATTGAGGCGGTTGATCAATTGGATTCAACGGGGGAAGAGATGTTGAAAAACCTTTATGAACGTTTAGAATCTGTGGGTATTGAACTGTATATTGCACGTGCCAAAGTGCATATTGAAGCTGCTTTTAAGCGTTCAGGTTTATACCAGCATATTGGCGAGCAACGTTTTTTCCGTCAGCGTACTGATGCGGTTAAGGCTGCGAAAGAAAAAATGGGGGATGAGATTGATATTTCAATGTATCTAAAGCCTATGCGTGGCGAATAATAAGCTTATTTAGGAAGGTCTACGACGTGTATATTTCTTAGATAATTCAGTATAAGGGCAACTCTTTGTGGTTGCCCTTATTTGTTGCTGGTTTCCTTAAGCCTAGTCAGGTACTGGATCAGCAAAACTTTGGTTTTCCATCCATTTAGCAATAAGAAAATCAATATATTTTAAGTCCTCAGGACCTGCGACTTTTATGCGTTGTGTACTTGCACGTTGTCTTATAATGGATGAAGGTTGTTGAGCAGATACGAGTAATGTAGAACCTAGTAAGCCATTGAGTTCATCTGAAATACTATCGAGTTTATAAATAATCTCATTATCTTTTGCTGTTCCCAAAAATAAGGTTTTACATTCAATCACCAATAAGTGGTTGTTGTGTGCGACTAAAATATCAAGTTCATTATGAATGCTCGGTGCTGCTTGCCAATTAATAATGACACCACAGCTAATATCATCAGGGTTGAGAGTGCGAATAGCGCTATAAATATATTCTTCTAGCCAAAAACCACCAAGGTATTGCGCATTTTCGTAGCTTGTAAATTCAACTGTTTGTTGCCGATCCCAGATAAGTAATCCTTGCTGCTCAAAGCGTTGTAACCATGTTTGTATGGCGGCATTAGGATACATTGAGAAGCGTTGCTGTGCCTGTTCGAGCATTTTATGGGTATCATCTCTTGCACGACAAGAAAGTGCGTTGATAACACGTAACATACCGCTTATTTCTGCGGCATGTGTGGCGAGGTCTTGCGTTAGTTTTTTGCGTTGTGTACAGGTTTTTTGCCATGCTGTGCTATCGGAAGC
>CAYNGN010000063.1:6655-8924 GCA_964396615.1 uncultured Thiothrix sp.
GAAATATAAGTGACTCCATGCGCAGCAAGAAATAACGAAATATTCATTACGGGGTCAAGTTTGACAGGTTTGATAATTAGCTCTGTACTTGCGGGTAAGTATTCAAGATGATTACTGTCCATATTAGTATATTGGATCAAATGAGCTTTATTTCTCCATGCTTCAAGAAAAGTAATAGCCATTAGTTTTCCGCCCCCTGAAATATTTAACACAATCCCTGTATCAGGGTATTCTTTGATGATGCGTTGATGGGTTTTATTGGCATAAGCGAACATTTGTGGAAAGCCTGAGTCAGGCGCGCTACTAAAGGTTGTTGAGGGAACGCCTAATTGCATCAGAATTTCAGCGAAGCGTTTGCTAAGCCCTGTTCTATATGTTTTTTGTGTGCAAATCAAAATGACGTGATGTGGCCAACGCATCATAATGGGGATGAGGTTAGGGATGATTTGTTTGTGAACCAAACATATATGTAACATCGTTACCTCGAATAAATAAATGATCTAGTGAGAATACTCGTTAGTAAGCTAAAGAGTATCGGCAGACAAGAAAAGGAGTAGGTTGTTCTTTGATCATGTTAGCGTAAAAAATACTTATTTGCCTTAAAAAATTTTCCATCATTAACCATGATTCTTTGTTATAACACCGATTTTTTGATTGGGTTGACTATACTTAATAGTAAGTGTGCTTTAAATCTAATGGCTTTAATGGAGAAGTATTCTATGCAAAAGATTACGATTGTAGGTGCTGGTCGAGTGGGGGTTGAGAAGGTGATTGAGCTACCTTTAAACAATGCGGAGAAAAAAATGTTTGATGAAACGATTAAAAACATAAAGAATGACTTGAAACAGTTGTAATTTAAAGAAATTAGCCTTATCTTTAACACGTTTTAGTCACAGTGTTTTAATAAGGAAAACAGAGAATGAAAGGAAGAATAATCGCTTCAACAAAAAAACAGGCTTTATTGGTGTTAGTCAGTGCGTTTGTACTAGCATCTTGTACTGCCGTTAATGAGGGTGCAATATCAGAAGGAGGAGGGGGAGAAGGAGCCTCTCCTATAGAAACGCCTACAGGTGAGGTCTATGTGGTGCAGTTCATCGCGAGTTCAAGCAAACCAAAGGCAGATAGAATAAGAGATCAGTTTGTTAATGATGGTTATCAAGCCGTTGTGAGTACAATTACCAGTGCAGCAGGTTTGCTACATCGCGTACAAATTGGTACTTATAGTAATGAGGCGGATGCATTGCGTGCATTGAATGAAATACGACTGCGTTATAAGGGTGCAGGTAATGTGCATGTTAATAATGCGGTGGTAAAGACGAAGTAAATCAAGTTATAAAGAAACAGTAATGCTTACCCCTGATGGGTGTTGTTGCTTATCAGGGAGGGGGCTTTTTATACCAAAAATAGCTTATAAGCTGGGTTATTCGTTTCTTCTACCCATGTGTAGCCAAGCTGGTTGAGGAATTCACAAAAATGATCTCTTTCTCCCTGTGGAATTTGAATGCCAACCAGTACTCGCCCAAAATCTGAACCATGGTTTCGGTAATGGAAGAGGCTGATGTTCCAATCTTCGCCTAAACTGGTGAGGAAATG
Organism: uncultured Thiothrix sp.; assembly: GCA_964396615.1. Lineage (GTDB taxonomy): Bacteria > Pseudomonadota > Gammaproteobacteria > Thiotrichales > Thiotrichaceae > HyVt-477. The sequence goes on from CAYNGN010000063.1 coordinate 8,249, forward strand.
CAGTAAAGCCTCTGGTCTTTCAGGAAAACGGAAACGGTATAATACTTCATTTTCTGCTTGTGGTGCGTGACCACCTACCATATAGCGTAAATGGTCTTTCGCAACTTCGTTATCACTTAGGTCAAGCGTTGCATAGCCCGCATTGGCTAATTCTTGTAATAATGCCTGCTTTTCTTCTCTGCCATTCGATAACTTTACGCCAGCAAAGATGCGAGCCTGTTGCGTATTGGCATAGCGGTAATTAAATTCTGTAATAGGGCGGTTGCTAATGGTTTCACAAAAACGCCTAAAACTACCTGGTTTTTCAGGGATGGTGACGGCAATGAGTGATTCACGGTATTCACTGAGTTCAGCCCGTTCAGATACATAGCGTAAACGATCAAAGTTCATATTTGCACCACTGGTTAGTGCAATAAGATGCTGTTCTTTGATGTTTTTTTCTGCTACATATTTTTTCATGCCTGCAATGGAAATAGCACCTGCAGGTTCAAGGATGGTGCGGGTGTCTTCAAACATGTCTTTAATAGCAGCACATGTTTCATCCGTAGAGACCAGTAAAATGTCATCAACGACGTGTTTGGCAATGTTAAAGGTATTTTCACCAATCTGTTTGACGGCTACACCATCTGCAAAGCTGCCAACATTATCCAGTATTATACGTGCATTTTGGCGCATG
>CAYNGN010000064.1:0-7643 GCA_964396615.1 uncultured Thiothrix sp.
CACAATGCCATAAGGACGTAGGTCAAAATGCTCACGTACTAAGGTTTCAATGCTGCCATCGCTGGCTTTGCCCGTGCCAAACGTCTCAACACTGATTGAGGTGGGTTCTGCAACACCAATCGCATACGAAATTTGAATTTCACAGCGTTCTGCTAAGCCTGCGGCAACAATATTCTTTGCGACATAACGTCCCGCATAAGCAGCTGAACGATCTACTTTTGAGGGGTCTTTGCCTGAGAAAGCGCCACCACCATGACGTGCCATACCACCATAAGTATCAACGATAATTTTGCGCCCTGTAAGACCACAATCGCCTACTGGGCCACCAATAACGAAGTTGCCTGTGGGGTTGATGTGATAAGCCGTTTCAGCATTTAGCCATTCTGCGGGCAATACAGGCTTCACGATTTCTTCCATGACGGCTTCTTGTAATGCACTTAGGCTAATATCAGGGTTATGTTGAGTAGACAATACCACCGCATCAATGGCAACAGGCTTATTGTTTTCATAACGGAAAGTGACTTGACTTTTTGCATCAGGGCGTAAGAAATCAAGTTTACCTGATTTCATTAGCTCAGCTTGTTTGTGAACTAAACGATGGGCATAAGTAATAGGGGCAGGCATTAATACATCCGTTTCATTGCTGGCATAACCAAACATAAGCCCTTGATCACCTGCGCCTTGTGCCGCTTTATCTTTGCGATCTACGCCCATCGCAATATCAGGTGATTGTTGACCTAAGGCATTGAGAATGGCACACGAGCTGCCATCAAAACCAACGTCTGATGAGTTGTAGCCAATGTCATTCACTACGTCTCTAACAACGGTTTCATAATCAATGGTTGCGCTAGTGGTAATCTCGCCTGCGAGTACAACCATGCCTGTTTTAACCATTGTTTCACACGCAACACGTGCATCAGTATCTTGTTCGAGGATAGCATCTAGGACGGCATCAGAAATTTGGTCTGCCATTTTGTCGGGGTGACCTGCGGATACAGATTCTGAGGTAAATAAGTGGCTCTCAGCCATACTTGATCTCCATTTTATTGAAAGAAAGTTGACTGAGCGTCGTTGCAAAATATATAAGCCTTGTCAACCGAGCCTAGCGACATACATGGGATGATGTCGTTGCAACGCTCCTCGGTTAAGCTTTTATTATTGGTATTGGGCGATGATTATACATAAATAAAATTGCAAGAGGTATATTTTTTGTTATCTTTTATGGCTTGTTCACTCACTGCTTTTAGCGGTAGACTGTGGCAGCGTTAATTTCTCCAGCCCTGTAATCTATTTATTAACAACAAAAAATACCATGAAAAACGACACCAGCGAAACGAAGAAACCGCTTAATTTTATCGAGCGAATTATTGAAGAAGACCTCGTATCAGGTCGTATTTCACGCTCTATTACGCGCTTCCCTCCAGAGCCAAATGGCTATTTGCATATTGGTCATGCAAAATCGATTTGTCTAAATTTTGGGCTGGCAAAAACCTATGGTGGACAATGTAATCTGCGTTTTGATGATACGAATCCTGCTAAGGAAGAGGTGGAGTATGTCGAGTCAATCAAAAAAGATGTGCAATGGTTAGGTTTTGATTGGCAGGGTGATATTTGTTTTACTTCTGATTATTTTGACCAACTTTATACATGGGCGCTTGGGCTTATCGAACAAGGCAAGGCGTATGTGTGTGATTTGAATCAGGATGAAATGCGCATCTATCGTGGCACATTGACGGAAGCAGGCAAGGATAGCCCTTATAAAGAACGTTCTGTTGCAGAAAACTTAGCCTTATTTGAGAAAATGCGAGCGGGGGAGTTTGATGAGGGAGCGTGTGCTTTACGGGTGAAAATTGATATGGCACACCCTAATATGCAAATGCGTGATCCTGTTATTTACCGTATTAAAAAGGTCGCTCATCATCAAACAGGGGATAAATGGTGTATTTATCCTTCTTATGATTATGCACATGGTCAAAGTGATGCCATTGAAGGGATTACCCATTCAATTTGTACGTTGGAATTTGAAGAGCATCGGCCATTATATGATTGGTTTATTGCGAATCTACCCGTACCTGCAACGCCACACCAATACGAATTTTCACGGCTTAATGTTAATTACACGATCACCAGTAAACGTAAGCTAAAGCAGTTGGTCGATGAGGGACATGTTGATGGTTGGGATGACCCACGTATGCCAACGATTTCAGGGTTGAGACGGCGTGGTTTTACGCCTAAGTCGATTCGTGAGTTTTGTGATATGGCAGGTGTAACCCGTACGGATGGTGTGGTGGATGTGAGTATGCTGGAGTTTGCCATTCGTGAAGATCTAAATACGAATGCAACACGGGCTATGTGTGTGCTAGAACCGCTTAAAGTAACCCTAACCAATTACCCTGAAGATAAAACAGAGCAGTTAGTTGGCCCTAAACATCCTAATCGTATTGATTTAGGCACACGTACCTTGCCTTTTTCGCGCGGAATTTTTATTGATCAAGCTGATTTTAGAGAGTCAGCGAACAAAAAATATAAACGCTTAGTGATTGGGAAACGGGTACGTTTGCGCAATGCTTATATTATTGAAGCCGATGAGGCGATAAAAAATGAACAGGGCGAGATTATCGAAATAAAAGCGCGTTTTATTGAAGATACAGTGGGTAAGAATCCTACGGATGGCATTAAAGCAAAAGGGGTGATTCATTGGGTTGATGCGAAGCAGCATATTGAGTGTGAAGTACGGCTGTATGATCGTTTATTTACCGAAGCATCGCCTGATGCAGGAGGTAAAGATTTTATAAGCTGCCTTAATCCTAATAATTTGCGCATCTTAACAGGCTGTAAAGGTGAAGTGAGTCTTGCGGAAGCAGGGCAAGAGGATCATTATCAGTTTGAGCGGGAAGGGTATTTTATTCTTGAGAGCAAAGAAGAGCATGTTGGTGCTAAGGTCTTTAATCGTACTATTGGCTTGCGCGACACATGGAAAAAGTAATAGAATAGCCCGATTTTTAGACATGCTGTGGTATCTCATCGTAGATGGACAGTACATAATGCCTACAACTAATAATAATTCTAATTAATTTTTTGGGGTATGAACGATCTACTCATTGACACTATTATGGCACGCAGAAAACAAAAGCATACAAAAAAGGCAGCGACTAAGATCACCTTACAACAGCGGGAAGTGAAGGCAAAAAACGCGCTAGACAATGGACATTATCAAAAAGCTATTGTTAACTTAAGACAGATGCTGAAGGAGGATGAGCGTGCTGAATGGCAAGAGGATGCACGCTACGCACACCATCAGCTCGCTGAACAATTATCAGATATAAAAAAATATCGTGATGTTGTATCACTGTATGAAAGCGGCGCTAAATTGTGTGGCTTTTCGCTTTATGCCTTCGAATATGTTGAGGCTTTATTGGCTTCAAAGCAATTTGATAAAGCCGCTAGACATTATCTTATTTTACAAGATGATAGTGAAAAAAACTTAGTAAAAACGATTCAAGCAGAACTGGCAGCTTATGCCATCGCAGGTGAGACAAAGATTATCAAACAGTTGCCTGAAAATGATCCAGTGGTGATTGATTATGAGCCTGCATTGCAACTTCTTAAGGCTTATTGTGCTACTGATAATGCACAGGTCGAAAAACAGTTAAAATTAATTTCATTTCGCTCGCCTTATCGTGATTTACGACAAATCATCGCTGCGGCTATTAAGCTTGATGTTGAAGATGAAATTGCTACAGGATGCGAACAATTAGCGCGTATTTCACCTGAATCCGCGTTTAGCGCATTAGCGGATACGTTGCAGCTTGCTTCACAAAAACCAAAGCAACTATTAGCATCATGGGCATCATTAAGTATGCACCAGCAGCAGTTTGTAAAGCAGGTAAAAGGCTGGGGGAAAGAGAAGGATAAACTGCTTAAAAAATTAGCTGGTTTAGCTGAAGAACCTACTTTTTCTGAGGTGTATCGTTTAGCGGATTCTTTTCGAGCTGTAGATCCTGATTATTTCAGTGATATTGCTAAAAAGGCCGCTATTCATGCGATTGCACTCAACAGTCGAGTCATTACACTAAAACGTTTTAATCAACGTTTTTCACAGTCTAGTGTAACGTGTCGCTTTCATATCGAGGCATTAGTGGAGAGCCTGAAATTTAAACAAGGTATTGTTGATGAATATGATCCTTTTTGGGGCTTGGATAAGGCGTGGAAAGTCTATCGAGAGGTTTTAGCCAACGCTGATAATAAGGGGAAAAAGCAAAATATTGCCTTGCAGCAAGCATTAATTTATCGCTATCTTGTTGAGATGATGCTAAAGAAGATGGATGACTTTAATGAGAATCTTGCTGATTATATTGAGCAGTCTTTAGTACTTGATCCTCAGGATAAAGCGTCCCATGTTCAACTGATTCGCTATTATCTCGATAATAAAGAGACAAAGCAGGTACGTGAAAATGTTAATCGTGCTGTGTACTATTACCCAGATGATTTAGCCATTCTCTTATTGGCCGCTGAGTCTGCTATTGCGAGTAATGCGTTTAAAAAAGCCGCAAATTATGCCAAAACACTGCTTGCGGTTGACCCGATTAATCGTGAGGCACGACGGCTACTTTGTCAGGCGCATTTAGCGCATTCGCGCAAGCAAATTAAAACAAAAAAATGGCATCTGGTTGAAAAGGAGTTAAAAGAGGCAGAACAATGGGCAAATGAGCCTATTATTAAGGCGATTATTGCTCTACAAACAGCCATTATGCTAAAGGCGCAGTCAGAAAATAATAATAATTTAGTGATTGAATCATTAAAACAAGCACAGTTACTTATGGAGACGGATTTAAATACCCGTTTTCTCATCCGTTTAGAGACTATTAGTGTGAGTCGTGAGCGTGATGCAAAGCCATTACATAAGCTGATAAAACTAAACTGGATATTTTCAAAAATACAACAAAAACCAGCCTTGTTTTCCTTTATGGAACAGGTTAATCGCTGTGCTGTGATGTATGACTCCAAGGCTATTTCGCAGGTTTTACGTCAGTTATTGCCTGTGTTAAAAACGGTTATTAAAAAAGAGATAAGCCTTGCTGAATATGAAAAAATTCTGGAATTTTGGCAGCGTCATGATCAAGACAGTATATTACAGAATTATGTTAAAGCGGCGGTTAAACAGCATGGTAAGTCGCCAATGTTGACTTACTATCGTTATGTCAACACACGCCATTTAAAACATCAGGCGTATGATGAGGTTGATTTAGCGATTGATGAGGCACAAGAGCAAGGTGATACGGTTATCGCTTCGCGTTTGATTAGCTTGTTAAGAATGCAATTGGATAGCGCTTCATTGGGCGGTTTTGCTTATGTGGAGGATGGGGATGTCTTTGAGCCACGTAAGGGTAAAGGCTCATCTGAATCGATGCCAGCAGCGTTACAAGCAACTATGATTCAGTTAATACAACACTCTGATATTGATGATGTTGTCTCTAATATGAGTGAAATAATGAGTATTCCTGAAGAGCAGCTTGCGATGATAAAAGAGACCATAGGAAATGATGCATTACGGGTATTGCTGATTGGCTTGCTAAAAGGTGAAAATCCACAGGCATTGGGTGGGATGGTGGAAAGCAGCATGGCTGATAATCAAGAGCCAAAGAAAAAAAGCAAGAAAAAGAAAGGTCTTTTTGGTTTATTCGATTTTTTCGGAGGTTAGTTGATGAAGGACCCCTATCTTATTCTGGGTTTACCGACAGGAAAAGAGCTGTTAAGTGACAAGCAAGTCAAGTCGGCTTATTTACGCCTTGTGCAGCAATACCCACCTGATCGTCATCCTGAATATTTTCAAGTAATTCGCCGTGCTTATGAACAGTTAGAAAATGATAAAAAACGTTTGCACTATGCGCTGTTTGATACAACGATCGCTGATCGTGATGACTTTATTGCGGTTTTATTGCCTGATGAAACCAATGATAGTAGCAAGATGCAACGTCCCGATTTAGCCACAATACAACGTATTCTCAAAGAACGAAAATAACGATAATGGAACAGCATAAACCATCACCTATAGAGGCACTGAAAGGTCTTCCTGTTGAGGACAAACCTCAGCTTGTAACACAATCACAAGAAACGAAACATGCAGCGCTTCTTGCGCAGTTTAGTGAGTTTTTACAGCAGGAGGATTCATCTGCCTCACAAACTGAAGTTCCTCCTGTGACTTTATTTAACTTGTTTACCGAGTTAGCTGCGTTAAAGAGTGAAGTTAAACGCGAATCTATGCAGGTTAAAGAGGCAGTGGGTACGTTCGGTAGTCTTTTAGATACGCTAAAAAGCAGTAATCAGCAATTATCAACTGAGTTAGAACAGCGTCAACAACAGCAAAAACACATGGCTTTTGGCTATCAAATACCCGTGTTTAAAGTGATATTTGATTTGTATGACAGCGTGGAGCGCACCTTGGAGAGTCTTGTGAGTTACAAGCCTTCATGGTGGGAAAAACGTTCAAAAAAAGGCTGTGCTTTTCGTGGACAAACGATAGAAGGACTAGAAATTACTCTCAGACGTTTGCAAAAAATGCTTGGTGATTATGCTATTGAGCCTATCGAATGTGTTGGTACAGCGTTAAACCCACGTACGATGAAAGTGGTCAAGGTGGTGGAGAGGACAAAACAGGCAAATGGTATTGTGTTAGCAGAAATTCGTAAAGGTTATCATCGTTATGATGATACGCTTCGTTTGGCAGAGGTTGTGGTTAATAAATTGTCTAATCGTAAATCGTAAATAGTAAAGTGGGCATCCTTCACAAATGCCAAAAATAGTTTACCGTTTGAAGCCTAGCAGGCTGAATGGTTAACTAACTAACAAATGAAGGAAGCCGTAAAATGATAATAAAACATTGATTTAAATATAAAATATAATAAGCAGGTATGCTCTATGAAGTCCATTATGATTGGTATTGATCTTGGTACAACGAATTCAGAAGTTGCCTTAATTGAAAACGGTAAGGCGCATATTATTGAGATTGAAGAGGGTGCTTATCAGCTTCCTTCCTATGTCGGTTTAGATGAGCAAGGTGACATACTTATTGGCGAGGTAGCCAAAAACCAATATTTGTTGTATCCCGAGCGGACGATTAAATCGATCAAACGTCAAATGGGCGAGGATATACAGATACAACTGGGTGATAATTATTATTCACCACAAGAGATTTCGGCACTTATTTTGCGTCATCTTAAGCAAGTTGCTGAGCGCTATACAGGGCAGCCAATTTCCCATGCGGTGATTACTGTTCCTGCTTTCTTTTCTGATGTTCAACGTCAAGCGACGCGTGATGCGGGTGAAATAGCGGGTTTGACGGTGGAGCGTATTCTGAATGAACCAACGGCTGCTGCATTAGCTTACGAAGTAAATAGTTCTGAAGCACGTACTATTTTAGTTTACGACCTTGGTGGAGGGACGTTTGATGTTTCTGTTGTAAAAATGGAAGACAATGTTGTTGAAGTGCTATCAAGTCATGGCGATAATCAGCTAGGTGGAGATGATTTTGATCAGAAAATCATCGACCATCTACTCACCCATTTAAGGGAAACACAAGACATTGATGCGACAAAATACCCGAAAGCAATGTCACGTATTGTTCGGGCAGCGGAGAATGCTAA
>CAYNGN010000064.1:7676-7915 GCA_964396615.1 uncultured Thiothrix sp.
TATTTTACGATAGAAGAAGAGCATTTATTGCAACACAATGATCGTCCTATTCATTTGTCATTAGAATTATCGCGTGATGATTATGAGGTAATGATCTTACCGTTTATTGAGCAAACAATGGAGGCGATTCATACGGCTTTAGAGGGGGCTAATTTACGGGTGAGTGATATTGATGAAATTTTATTAGTGGGTGGTTCAACAAAAACGCCTTTGGTGCGTACACAATTAGAACAAAACCT
>CAYNGN010000064.1:7938-8918 GCA_964396615.1 uncultured Thiothrix sp.
ATCCTGACCTGTGTGTGGCAATGGGAGCTGCGGTGCAAGCAGGTATTATTAGTGGCGAAAATGTCTCAGCAACGTTAATTGATGTAACCCCTTACACGTTTGGTACAAGTGCATTAGATATGATGAATGGGCAAGAGTATCCCTATGTTTATGTGCCTATTATCAAGAAGAACACTCCCATACCTGTTACCTGTAGTGAATCTTTTTATGCTCTTTTTGATGGGCAGGAAAAAATTGAGATAAGCGTTTATCAAGGGGAAGATCCTGATGCAGTTAAGAATGAAAGATTGGGTCAGTTCATGATTGATGATCTGAAAAATGTACGTGAAGGAGACGCGATAATTACTACCTTTGCACTTGATATTAATGGTATTTTGCAAGTAACGAGTACAGAGAAAAAAACGGGTAAGCAAAAAAGTCTTACGCTTGATAATGCCATTGGTCGGTTTCAAACTAAAGAATTGGAACAGGCAAAAGAGCAAGTTGCGGCACTTTTTAATGAGAGTGATTCCCGTGTAGAAAAGTCAAGTACAAGCACAGGTTCAGCTACAGAACATCAAGCGTTATTGGCTAAGGCGAAACAATTACAGTTACGTTTAGAAGGTGAGGATAAAGAGGATATGGTCGAAATTATGACTGACTTAGAGGCAGCACTGGTTGCTAATGATATGGCAAAAGTGCGGGATCTGAGTGGAGAGCTAACAGATCTTATTTATTACTTAGAAACATAAGAAAAACGTGAAGGAAATTTTAAAGTGAGTCTTGATCGTTGTCCGCATTGTAAAGCACGTTATCGACGGGGTGAATCGTGTCGTCGCTGTGGTATGGAGCTTGTTTGGTTATTGCGTATTAAGCAGGATGCACAGCAAATAAAGCAGCAACTTATTCGTACGCTAACTGAGCAAGACTATAAGCAGGCAACGATCTTGGTTAAGCAGCATCAGCAACTTGTTGCTGATAGCACGATTGATGGTATTGGT
>CAYNGN010000065.1:0-8840 GCA_964396615.1 uncultured Thiothrix sp.
CACTGCAAGATCGGCTAACATTTTACGATCAACCTCGATAGATGCTTTACTTAAACCATTCATAAAACGACTATAAGAAAGATCAAACTGTCTCGCAGCGGCATTAATTCGCACAATCCATAAACGACGGAATATACGTTTTTTTACACGGCGGTCACGATAGGCATACTGACCCGCTTTTGTGACGGCTTGATTAGCAACGCGATAGACTCGGCTTCTTGCGCCATAATAACCTTTCGCTTTCTTTAGAATTTTTTTATGTTTTGCGCGGGCTGTTACACCCCTTTTTACTCTTGCCATGATTAATTCTCCTACTAGCTATAAGGTAACATTTTACGAACAGCAGGTGTATCGCACTTTTCAACGACATCACCCGCACGAAGATGACGCTTACGCTTGGTGGATTTCTTAGTCAAAATATGACGCAAATGGGATTGCTTACATTTATATGTGCCATTAGCACGCTTGCGGAATCGCTTTGCAGCCCCGCTATTGGATTTCATTTTAGGCATCTTGTCTCCTTACTGCTGACGCAGACTGGGTTTAGAGTAAGTATTCTGTAAGAGTGCCTCGCCTTAGCAGAATATTAGAAAGGCGCGAATTATAGAATAACCTCATGGAAATAGCTACTTGTAATTATAGAGATGTCTTATTACCAACAAATATTCACTCGTCTTCAAATCCTTCTGGCTGATAGCGATAATGCCCCGTAATTTTAAAACGAAATAACATATCCTCCAGCACAGGTCCACTACCGATATTATGAATCATTAGCCGACGCTGCGGATCGCTCATGGAGAACTGCTCTGCCACAATACCAATATGTGGCTTTCTTGGCGCTAATGACCATGTTACTAAATCGCCTGCTCGATAATCTTCAGCCTTATCTGTCACCGCTAAACTTTCACCATGACGCTCAAAATACGCACGCAAATTAGGCACACGGCGATGATCAATATTGGTATCTGTTTTTCTCAAGCCCCAGAGTTTACGACTTGGATATTGTTTAAATGCACGCTTCATATCCTCATGCACTAATTGCTGTAAATCAATGCCTAATTGCCGATAAGAACGCACCACGACATCCGTACAAACACCAATATAAGGTGAAACATCCCCCATTGGATAAGCTATTTTCACATAACGACCATCATAAACAATCCTATGCGTAGTTCTTTCTAACCCAGCTCTAGAAAGTTTCTCAAAAAAAGTAGGGGGTATAACAGGCTCAGCGGGCGGCATAGGAAGAAAAGGCACTTCGTTATCAACCTCATCATGATCAGCATCAGCCTGCTGACTAACACTTATCTCTCCCGTATCAACAACCTCAGCAGGCTTGTCTTTTTTATCACAAGCCTGCAAAAAAATAATGCAGCCACACAAAATAAGCGGAAAATTTTTAATAACTTTTTCTCAACTCACGAGCAATACGATTGCGTAATTTATGCGGCACTGACTGGTTCATCATTAACGCAAAGGGCTTCCATTGATTATTCTTGACTAAATAGCCCGCTAAGGTACTTACACCATTTAATGTGCCTGACTTTGCATACACACCAGGCTCTACTTCAGGCAATAAGTGCTTCCAACGCTGAAAGTTTTTTAACAGTTGCACCAATTGTTGGGGTGATAAGCGATTAGCACGCGATAAACCCGCTCCATCACGCATGGCAAAATTACGCCACTGAAAAACAGCCGCTAAACGTTCTTGCATATAATTTTTCACATCGTTTGCATTAGCAGGTCGGTGATAGTGCTCTGCGGCTAAACTTAAAATCAACTGATTAGCAATAAAGTTAGTTGAATATTTCAACATTGGACGCACTACTTCGCCCAAGGTACGTGAATTATAATGTTGATAATAAGGTGGTATAGCGGGCACACGTTGCCCATAAATAATACGTGACTCAACCTGAACCCCTTGCTGTCTTAACAAAGCGGCAAGCAACTGAGCAAAGTAAGTTTCTGCATCACGCGGATTACGCCCTGTATTAACCCGCAACGTGCCTTTACTGAAATGCCGACTCATACTTGCCGCATAAGGCGTTAGCGGGGTTTGCGGCTCTGCCGAAACCACTTTACCATTACGCTTTTTAATATTCACCGTATTAAAGTTTGCCGCAATCGCAGAAGGAACCGCATCATAAGGGTTATTCGTTCTCCCAGTGCCTGGCATCACTAAACCTGTCGCAAAATAGGAGGTATCAAGCGCAATAGCATTTACTTGTGCCAATCCTTTACGTCTTAATTGTTGTGCAATAGCGGTTAACTCTTCAGAGACAAGGTAAGGATCACCACTCCCTTTCACCCACAACGTTTTATTTTGTGGCTCATAATAAAAATTAGTATGAAAACGATGGTTTTCACCCCATTTCTCTAACACCAACCAAGCTGTCACCAATTTTGTTGTTGATGCAGGAATAAAGGCTTGATTCGCACGATCTGATCGTAATGAACGCCCCTGAGGATCAACCACCAGTAAACCTGCATTACGCAATGCAGCAAAGTTTGATAAGGCATTGCCATAAGTTATGAAGGGGATAACTAATAACAAGCACGATAATAGTAATTTGTTCATAGCATTAATTCTCACCAGTCCCTTTTTATTAATTAAGCCTATCATAACAGTTATTTTGCGTAAAAAAACACAGGAAAACAACTACGGCGAAAACCCTAAAAATTCACGTATATTCTGTATAAAACCTTTCTCCTCTTTTTCTACTGCCACTTGCTTTCGCTCTGCAACAAGTGGCACTGTATTCGCTAATTCACCCCTAACGGGTATCTGCTGCTCCATTGCTTTAATCCATTGTGGAATATAGGCTGCTAAAGATTTTTTATAAGGTTCAAATAAAGCAACACGCTTTTTTTCTTCTGTTTCCATATCGTTCTGCCACGTTTTTTCTGACAAACTAAAGGTATTCGCACCTTGCAAATAATCAGGCAGATTGTATTCAGGCAAACAATCACCATGCTCATCAGCTTCACCTTTAAAAGGCAAATAACGTCCTGCAACATAACGCCATTCTGCCTTAATGCTGCCACAGCGTTGCTTGTTTTCCTCTGTAGCACGCAAACGTGTATTAATCGCAATATTTTTATAACCATGATGCTCGCTATGACGCAGAATGAGGGTGTTATCTTCCCCCTCAAACAACACATAATATGCCCCATTCAATTGCTGAAGCAGCCAAATATGTCCTGTTTTTTTCTCAGGTAAACACTCTTTATCAAGCATTAACACCCATTCTTTACTGGCAGTATTATTATCCATATCAACCGCTAAGCTATACAAATCACATTGATCTAAACGTTGATTATTTATCGCTTGACTAACCACAGGATAATATTGACGATAAGGGTTTTTACCATTCCCTTGCTCTAAAGCCCGCCGAAGGTGTTGACTTGCAAGTGGTAGCTTTACCGTTTCATCAGTACTCAACAACCGATTCGCAAGCCGATGTCGATCAACCATAATCAATTTATAGGTATCATCACATAAATTCACCAACTTATTATGACCATAACGCTTTTTATTTGCCACTGTTTTACTAACAGATAAACACCATTTGATGTGATAGACCTTATCTGCATTCCAGTGAGGCTGATTTTTTTGACACATTGGCGATACATGATACTTTTGCTGTGGCAAACTGATTAGATCGCGTGCATAGTAATGACAAAACGTTTTATCCGTACTTTCTGCCTGTACATCTGGCACAAGTAGCAGCAATAAACTACCTAAATATTGGAATTGCTTGGGCATAGCAACAATGACTCCTAAATTTATGTAATAATTTTCGCAACCATCCCTGCTTGCTCTGCTGCTGCCTTAATACGAACATGGATATTCGTTGCAGGATCTGCACGTTTCATAGCAGTAAAAAAATCGTCAATATCAAAGTTGGTATAATAGGTACCCCGCTTGGTCATTTTTTGTCGATTATCAGCAAGTATGACATCTGAATTTTTGGTATCAATCGCTTCGTATTGATAAGAAGAGCTACTTGAAAAATGAGTAATATAAATATTATTTCCCCCTGCTAAACGTAAAGGCAGTAAGTTGACATGGATTGGTTCACCTGCCGTATTCGACACATCCAATGTCCCAGAAAGTAAGCCTAAAATGGCTATCTGATGCTCACTATTCGTTTGTATGGAAATATTCTGCATATGAATATTTTCAAAGGCACCATCACTAGCAAATAGACCTTGTAAACTTCCTTTTGAACGAATCGTCACATCTTTAATGGTAACATTTTTGAGCTTTGCTCCGGCAAATTGACTATTATGACGGCTAATACTGCGATCTACAGGAATAAGCTGTATCGCATCACGATGAGCCAAATATTTATAATATTTAAGCTTTGGTGCATGACCCACATGTGGATTAATGCGATCAATCATCTTATCAAAATCAGCAGGGAAATCAGTATCAAAAATTGCATCGCTAATGGTATACCCCTCAAGACGCGCGTGGGAAACCTTTATCTTAAAACAATCACGAATAAAAGGCGCATCAATACTTGTTCCTTTAGGGGGGAGTTTTGCAGTATTCGTTACATCATAGAGCGTTTCCTTTGCTTCCGCTAAATCACCATATTTTGCTTGGCTAACCAGTGATTCAATAATTTCTCTATAAGCATGTTCATGTGAATAACGCTTATCATTGTAATATTTGTCTGCAATAGACCTTTCAAGCGTACTTGCTAGACCATTCACATTACTAGCACTACTTGTATTAGTGTTGTTGTTTGAAATAATTGGTTGTATTTGTGGAACACTTGAACTCTGGCTTCCCCTCCCCTCAAGCTGAGCCTTTTCAGCTAACAAACTCTTTCTCTTAGCAATCCATTCATGCTGTTTTGGTGAGTTATATTTTTGATATTCTGCAATCACTTTATCAGCATGCCTCACTTCTAATGCAATAAGACGCAACCGTTTTGTAATACCCTCTTCAGTTAAATTAACACTATTTGAAATGGGTTTTCCCGTTCTCTGCGCCCTTCGTGCTAATAGCTCTTGCTTACGATCAATCCATTGATTCGCTTTTGGTGAGTTATATTTTTTATACTCACGAATCATTTTTTCTGCATGGGCAATTTCAAAATCAAGCACACGGACATCTTTATTGACTGCCTGTGCAGTTGCAATATCACTTGCACTAGGACGCGTATTTGTATTCTTTTGTCCTCCTCCCATTCCAGTGAGCTTGTTTCTTTGTGTAACAAGCTGATTCTTCCGATCAATCCATTGTTGCGCTTTAGGTGATTTATATTTCTGATATTCATTAATCATTCGATCAGCATGTACAATATCAGCGTTAATTGCATTTAACTTTGCTTGATTAACAACTTGCCCATTTTGTCTACTAGGAGACTGAGTTGATGCTAAAGAACTTGCTCCCCCTGGCTCCGCCTGTGCTGACACCCCCATCACATTTGCTCGTTGTTGACGTAGCTGATGTAATAACACCACTTGTTCCTGAGCAGCTTGTGCTTCACCTCGACTTTTATGTATGCCTATTTTCTTTTCAACATACTGAATTTGGTGTTCAAGCTGCATCAGCTTACGTTGTTTTTGAGCAGAGGGTTGATAGGTTTGACGGCTTCCTTGTGCTTCTCCAACTTGCTGTGCTTTCAACTGGCGGTATTGCTCATCAAGCACCTTAATTTCATTTAACCAAATGCGTTCTATATCCGCTCGGCTTCGTTGGCGCGCATCCTCTATTCTTCTTACATACAATGCTCTTTTTTGCTTAATGCTCTCAAGCTTAGCCTGAAGGGAATTGTTCGCCATTGTGATGATATCCTTTGGGGTTGTTTTTATCGTTATAACATTAACTTGTAGGGTGTTTTTAACAAATTATAGGAAGTTATAACCGTTTGTCAATTGCGTTTATTACCCAATAAGCAAAGTCTACTTATTCTGTAAAAGTTTACAAAAGGTTTATAATTTCCATAGTCTTTGTTAATAATTTATCAGTACACTGTGATCTTAACGACAAAACTGATACAAAATATTGCAGACTTAGGGAGTAGATATGACACATATAGTAATCGTAGAAGACAATCCTGCCATCGCTGAGATGCTGCTTTTTCACATGAAAGAACAACATTACCAAACGAGCCATTTTGCTGATGGTGAACTGGCACGGCAATTTTTATTAACTCAGGATTATGATCTAGTTGTACTCGATATTATGCTTCCTAGTTGCAATGGTCTTGATATTTGCAAAGAATTGCGGCAAAAAAATCCCGCTATTCCTGTCTTATTACTCACTTCTTTAGATAGTGAAATTGATCGTGTCATTGGTCTAGAACTGGGAGCTGATGATTATCTGACAAAGCCTTTTAGTATGCGTGAGTGCTTAGCGCGCATTAAAGCCTTATTACGTCGCTCACAACTCTCCTTAGCTAACACAGAACCCTCCTCTCCAGAAGAACATAAAACCCTGCTCATTGATGAGCTGAGTATCAATGCCTCTGGCCGTGTCGTGTCATTAAATAACAAACGTATCGAACTCACCGCACGCGAATTTGACCTTTTGCTGTATTTAGCACAACACCGTGGACGTGTTTATTCACGCGAGCAGCTACTTGATTCAGTCTGGGGTTACAGCCACGATGGCTACGAACACACTATTAATACCCATATAAATCGCTTAAGGAACAAGCTAAAAAGGACAAAAAACCAAACTGATTTTATCGAAACAGTATGGGGTGTTGGCTATAAATTTAGTGATATTGATAGAAATAGGGAAGGCGAAAAATAATGCGAATACAACATGAACTCTGCCAAGATTTGTTAGTGCGCTGCGCAAAAAAAGACAAACACGCTTTCCAACAACTCTATCATAATTGCTCGCCAATGCTTTATAGCATTGTATTACGTATTGTTAAACAAAAAGAACTCGCTGAAGACATTCTACAAGAAGCTTTTCTTAAAATATGGCGCAGTGCAAAGCACTTCAGACCAGAAAAAGGTAAAGCAATTACATGGATAGTTACGCTGACACGCAATAAAGCCTTAGATAAACTACGCTCGCTAAAAAGCCGCCCTCAAGAGATAGAAACAGCCTATGAAGGCATTGATTTTTCTGCGTCCTCACTACGACCTGATGATGACACGCAACTTAATGAAGAAATCAGCTCATTAATGCGTTGCTTAGGCAGCATGAAAGCCAAACAGAGAGAATGTATTGTATTAGCTTACTATTATGGTTACACCCATACTGAGTTAGCGATAAAACTTGATCAACCACTAGGCACAGTAAAAACATGGCTTAGTCGCGGCCAAACAAAAATACAACAGGCTATACAACAATGAGCAGCTTATACCGTCGTTTAGCACTCGTCTTACTCTTCGTTTTTTTACTCCTTGCCTCATTGCTTTTTTTTCTTTACGAAAGCTCCACTAAGCATCTGCAGTTAGAAACATCCCAAAAACTCCATTTACATTTAGCTAAATATCTAGTGAAAGACATTAAGCTTTTCAAAAAAAATCAACTGGATATCAAACGAGTTAAAGAAGCCTTTAGCAAAGTGATGCATCTTGACCCTGCAACTGAGCTTTATATTATTGACCCAAAAGGCAAAGTGTTAGCCTATGATGCTCCTGATGAAAAAATCAAACAATACCATATTGATCTCCGCCCCATAAAACAGTTTTTAAAACATCCTGATAAACTACCTATTGTTGGTGATGACCCACGCTCAATACAACAAAAAGTATTTTCTGTTGCTCCTATCTATAAAAATGATAATACCCCTCATCATGACACACAATCATTAGCAGGTTACCTCTACATTATTATTGGAGGAGAACTATACGACTCCATTGCAACAACCCTTAAAGAAAACAAAACATGGCGACACAGCCTATTTTTGATGGGGATTGCATTAATTTTTCTTTTGCTAACCACATTACTCTTATTTTATAGCATGACACGTCCTTTAGTACGCTTAAGTCGCGAAGTCGCTGCATTTGAGCAATCAGGTTTTAGCCAACTGCCAAAAAATATAAATTACTTATTGGAAATGGATACGGCGAAACTTAATGAGATGGAGCAACTACAAGGCTCTTTCTACCGTATGGCGCAACACATCCATCAACAACTCAACTATCTAAAGAAACATGATCAACTACGGCGTGAATTTTTCGCTCATGTTTCCCATGATTTGAGAACGCCATTAGCAGGGATGCGAGCTTATCTAGAAACATTGCAGATCAAAGGAGAGTCACTCAAAGCATCTGATAGACAAGCTTTTATTGAAAAAGCATTACGCAGTAATACACGTATAAGCGCCATGCTAAACGAATTATTTGAATTAGCACGACTGGAACATGGTCAAATCAATATCCACCCAGAAACATTACGCATTAGTGACTTACTCAGTGATACTTACGCTAGTTTAAGCACAATGGCACAGTCTACAGGCATTACACTCAAGGTTGATATCACACAGCAAAATATCACTGTTTATGCTGATGTTGAATGCCTTGATCGCATTTTACAAAATCTCATTGTCAACGCTATTCATTACACCCCAAGAAATGGCAATGTAACGGTTAGTGTCACACAAACAATCAAAAACAATGAGCAATGGGTTACCATCAGCATTAAAGATACGGGATTAGGTATTTCAGCTGAAGAACTTCCTTATATCTTCGAACCCTATTTTAGAGCCAACAATGGTGAAAAAATATTCCGTGAAGGGCAAGGGCTTGGCTTAGCCATCACACAACGCCTATTAAAACTACATAACAGCACCATTGAAGTAAGCAGTGAATTACATAAAGGCACCACCTTTAGCTTCACACTTCGTAGCAATGATCTT
>CAYNGN010000066.1:0-8140 GCA_964396615.1 uncultured Thiothrix sp.
TTTGTTGCTGAAGTTCCTTCAGGCGTGATGGATCCTTCAACCGTGATGCCCGTACAGATTTATCTGTGGTCAGATAGTCCTGAGCGTGCCTTTACGGAACGTACTTCCGCAGCCATTATGGTGCTACTTGGCTTTTTAGTACTAATGAACTTATTTGCCATTATGTTGCGGAAGAAATTTGAACGGCATTGGTAATCTTATAGGTAATGACAATGAAAACAGATCTCCATTCTCATACAACAACCCGCGATGAATTCAATATTGAAATTAACGGAACAGTAGGCACGCCTTTTACCGATAATGCTAAAATGAGTTCGCGCAACTGTGATGTCTTTTATGCCGATAAACAGGCTATTTTTGATATTAATCTTGATATTGGCAATCATGAAATTATTGCCATGATTGGCCCCTCAGGCTGTGGTAAATCGACCTATTTACGGGTATTAAACCGTATGAATGACACGATTCCTATTTGTCGCGTAACGGGTCAACACACGCTGGATGGCGAGGATATTTATTCGAAGAAAATGGATCCTGTGTTATTAAGAGCGCGGGTGGGGATGGTGTTTCAAAAACCGAACCCCTTTCCTAAATCTATTTATGACAATGTTGCTTATGGGGCACGTCTGCATGGTCTTGCCAGCAACCGCTCAGAGCTTGATGATTTGGTTGAAGCGAGCCTTATCAAGGCGGGATTATTTAAAGAAGTAAAAGATGATCTGCAAAAACCAGGCACAGGTTTATCAGGTGGACAACAGCAACGACTGTGTATTGCGCGTGCAATTGCGGTTGATCCAGAAGTGATTTTAATGGATGAACCAACATCGGCACTTGATCCTATTGCCACAGCATTGATTGAAGAGTTAATGGATGAGCTTAGGCAAAACTATACCATTGCCATTGTGACCCATTCAATGCAACAAGCCGCACGGGTTTCACAGCGTACTGCTTATTTTCATATGGGAAAACTCGTTGAGGTGAATGCAACGGATAAGGTGTTTACCAATCCTGAGCATCAACTAACAGAAAACTATATCACTGGCCGTTTTGGCTAAGGGAGAGAGTATGGAACTCGGAGAACATATTTCACAACGCTATAATCAAGAGTTGGAAGATATTCGTAGCAAAGTGTTAAAAATGGGAGGATTGGTTGAGGCGCAGGCTGAAAATGGTGTGAAAGCCTTGCTTCATCGTGATGCTGAATTGGCAGAAAAAGTAGCGACTGCTGATGATAAAATTAATGCGCTTGAAGTTGAGATTGATGAAGACTGTGTGCAAGTGATTGCCTTGCGCCAGCCGACTGCAAGTGATTTGCGTCTCGTTTTTGCGGTTGGAAAAGTAATTACGGATCTTGAGCGTTTAGGTGATGAAGCGGCAAAAATAGGTAAGTACTCCAAGAAGCTCGCCAAAAAGAAAACCGTAACAGGAATGCATGCTGAACTAAGTCACTTGAGTGAATTAGCCTTGAGTTTGTTGCATGACTCTTTGGATGCCTTTGCCCGTTTAGATGATGAACGAGCCGTTCAACTGCTGGCTAAAAATGATAAAATAAATCGAGAGTTCAATGCTTTATCTCGAATTCTCATTACTCATATGATGGAAAACCCACGTAATATCAAAAATGCATTACGCATTTCATGGTGTGCGCGTTCACTAGAACGAATTGGTCACTATTCAATCAATATCTGTGAGTATGTGGTTTATTTAGTAAAGGGCAAGGATATTCGTCATACCGATTTGGATGAGGTCTTAGCCGAGCTATTCCCTGATGATGATTGATAGCCAAATGAGAGGAGATGGATACTCATGTTAAACGTGCTAATCGTTGAAGATGATTATGCCATCAGCACCATGCTGACGCATTTTCTTTCCAATAAAAAATTTAAGGTGATCGTTGCTAGCGATGGACAACAAGCGCTTGATCGTCTAAATGAAAACAACCCTGATATTATTTTGATGGATTGGATGTTACCTGACTTCAGTGGTTTACACGTAATCAAACAAATCCGCCGTAATCCTGTACAGAAAGATATTCCGATTATTATGCTGACGGCACGAGCAGAAGAAACGGATAAAATTGAAGGGTTGGATGCGGGGGCAGATGATTATATAACAAAACCGATGTCATTGCGGGAATTAGAGGCACGCATTCATGCACTGATCCGCCGTTCACAAGGCTTAAATACCGATAAAAGTTTACAGATGGGCGAACTGCTGTTAAACCCTGAAAACAATCAATTCGCGATACAAGGCAATCCGATAAAAATAGGCCAAACGGAATTTCGTTTATTACATTACTTGATGCGTAAACCTGATCGCCTCCATACACGTGCAAGCTTATTGGATCATGTCTGGAGCCAAGGCGCATTTATTGAAGAGCGTACAGTTGATGTTCATGTGCTACGTTTACGCAAAATTCTTAAACCGCATGGATTACACACGATGATACAAACGGTTCATGGTATGGGCTATCGTTTTATAACGGTGGAATGAAGATAAAGATCATCAACATGATACAAAATAATCATGAATAGCCATAATTACTGGAGTATGGAACGCTGGCGTATAGCATTAGTGCTTTTTCTTGCCTTACTCGGTGGTTTGTTAACGGATTATTGGATGGTAAGTTTGCTACTTACATTGATTGGGTATATCGGTTGGCTATTGTACAAAGTATATCAGTTAGACAAATGGCTTGAAAATGGTGCAAAAGCATTATATTTACCGGATAGTAATGGTATTTGGGAACGTTTAGTACATCAAATACAGCGGATGCAAAAAAAGAGTTTGGCGCGTAAAACACGCATGTCGAAACTCCTTAAACGTTTTCAGGGTGTAGTGACAGGATTGCCTTATGCGACGATTGTCTTGAATCAGCATAATGAAATAGATTGGGCTAACAAAGCGGCTAATGAATACTTGAGTATTGACCTTAAACAAGATCGAGGGAAACGTATTGATAACCTAATTCGGATGCCTGAGGTACTTAAAATTCTCCGCAAAAATACTGGTAAAGAAATCGAAATAGCATTGCCACAACACAGTGAGCGACAAATTGCTGTACAGCTCATTCCTGTGCAAGAGGATCTAAAGTTATTTATTGCACGTGATGTCAGTGAACGTAATTATATCCAACAAATGCGAAAAAATTTTATTGCCAATGCATCCCATGAACTACGCACGCCATTGGCAGTGATTGCAGGCTATCTAGAAATTGTCAGTGATGATAAAAGCTTGACGGAAAGTTTGCAGCCCGCCATTCAGTCTGCGGCAGAACAAGCGGCAAGAATGCAGTCGATTATTGAAGACTTACTTACGCTGTCACGCTTAGAAAATTCAGAGCTTGATGAGAGTGCTGAGCAATTGATTGATATGCCCGTAATATTGCAAGCTATCTGTGATGAACAAGCAACGTTTGTAGTTGATAACAGCCATACCTTAGTAACACATAGTGATCCTATCCTTAAAATAATGGGAGCAGAAGCTGAAGTAATTAGCGTTTGTAGTAATTTGATTCACAATGCTATTCGCCATACCCAAAAAGGAACAACGGTCATTATTGAATGGCAAAAAAATCGCTTGGGTGAGGCTTGTTTAAAAGTAAGTGATAATGGGCAAGGTATTCCTGTGGCTCAGTTACCTCATTTAACCGAACGCTTTTATCGAGTCGATAAAGGACGGTCTCGTGATAAAGGAGGTACAGGGTTAGGCTTGGCAATTGTGCAACATATTATTAAACGTCATGGGGGATATTTGGATATTCAAAGTACGTTGGGTAAAGGGTCTTGTTTTATGGTGTGTTTGCCTGATGAGCGTGTGGTTGAAAACGATTTATAGTACTCCCTATTGTCAAGACCACTATTCTCGAAAATTAAGATAGAATCTTTTTTCTTTAATCACTCTTGTTTTTTGGAAACAAAGACTATCCCAGCAAGTTTCTTGACAACAAGTTGTTGTATTGATGAAGGTAACCAAGAGACTAAATGTTTTTTACCGCCAAGTCTTTTTTGAAGAAAATCATCTTCTATGTGCTGAGTATCGCAAAAATATTTATTGTAGCTTGTGTCAATTTCTTGTTGGGTTCTATAACAAGTCCATTTATCAAGCCATTCGCAAAAGTCTTGGCTCCATCCCATTATACTTTTGTCTCCCTTGTGATGTCCGAAGCCAATAGACCTTAATCCTGCTGTGTAGTAAATTCTTGGGCTGCTGTTTTTTGGAAACCAATGAAGAAAGGGAATACCACAGTGAGCTTCACGCCAAACACCCTTATCGGGGAATAAACTTAAGACCAAGCCATCAGGTTTCAATACCTGCTGAATTTCAGCAAGTACACTATCAAGATCTTCGACGTGTTCCATTACTTGGTGGTTGATGACAAAATCAAATGAATTGGGTTTAAACGGGATGGTGTCTTCATTGATTTTTTTAATGATTCCGTTATCAAATAACTCACTCTCAATCAATTTGGAATAGTCCCCGCCTTCGTAGAAAGTATCACATCCAAAAGCATTGACATTATGCTTTCGTAACAGTTTGACAATTCTTCCATCACCACAACCATAGTCGAGAACACGAGCATCATCATTGAGTTTTCTGTCAGTAACCCATTGGGTACAAAATTCGTAGTTATTCATTCTTTAAGTAGAGCCCTTTGAAAAAACATCGTTATTGCCAATGTGGATTGATTGTATCAGCCCACAGTAAAGTAAATAGGGGGATCAATATATAGTATAAGCAGGTTATATGCTAATAATTACTAATTGTTTTTTAGTAAATCTGAAATAAATCAGTTATTTGTGTTATTTGTGTTATTTGTGTTATTTTGATCAGTAGTATGTCTGAGTAAAATCATTTTTCCGCTACCCCAGGCCCAGATAAACGACTATGCCCTTTGTTATTAGACTCTATATGAATCTGTGTTGGAATACGTTCTTTTAAGCTGGCAACGTGAGAAATAATGCCAATCAGTTTGTTATCCTGATGCAATTTAGCGAGGGCTTCTAGTGCCGTTTCCAGTGTTTCTTCATCAAGTGTGCCAAAGCCTTCATCTAAGAATAAGGAATCAATACTTATTTGATTGCTTGTCATTTGTGATAAACCTAGGGCAAGTGCGAGGCTAACAATAAAACTTTCGCCACCTGAGAGGTTTTTAATGGAGCGTTCTTCGCCTGCTTGGTAGTTATCAATAATATTGAGTTCTAAGGGGGCTTTACCATTGTGAATAAGGAGGTAACGATCATGCATTTTTTGCAGTTGTTGGTTGGCATGAACAATCATAATTTCAAAGGTTAAGCCTTGGGCGAAGTTACGGAATTTTTTACCGTCGGCTGAGCCAATTAATTGATGCAAAATATTCCAGCGCTTGCCTTCTTTTTTTTGTGCATCAATCAACGTTTGTTTAGTGGCATGGGTTTCACTGAGGGCTTTATCGGCATTGAGTTGTTCACTAATTGCACCAATATCGCGTTCGATAATAATGAGTTCATTATTGAGCTGTTGTTGGTTTTCTTCGAGCGTCTCTAAGGGGTGTTCGGTGATATTACGTTGCTGTTCTTGTTGGTAACGTTGGTTGAGATCTTTTTCTAAGGTATCAATGCGTATTTTTTCTTCATTATGTGCATTTTCTTCTTGTTGAAGCTGCTGGAGTTGTTGTTTTGGTATGCAAGCGAGTAAGTAACTCGCTTCATCGTCAAACAGGGTTTGACTGAGTTTTTGCTGGAAATGTGAGTGTGCTTTGGCTTGTTGCTGCTCGTGTGCAACAAGTGTTTCTTTGAGATGCTGTTGTTGTTCTTGTATTGCCTGTTGTTGTTGTTCGAGTTTGGCAACGGTTGTGCGTAGTGCTTCGTATTTGCGTTGTATGTTAGCGCCTGTTTGTTTAATCTGTGCTGCTTCTTGTGTAGGGTCTTTATCAGCAAAGCAGTGATAGCGTTGTTGTTGTAATGTGTCTAATTGGTGTTGAGCGTCGCTGAGATTGGCTGCCAATTCGTCTTGTTGCTCTTGTAAGCTACTGTGTTGTGTATTGAGTTGTGCTTCTTGGCGAGACAGTGCTTGTTGTTGCTTTTCAAGGCTGTTTTGTTTTTCATGCGCTGTTTTCCAGCGATGTTGGCGTTCTTTTAAAGTATTTTTGATGGTTGCAATTGCAAGATTGTCATTTAGGGAAATACCGTAGTGTTGTAGGGTTTTTTGTAGTTGTTGAGTTAAGGCGTTTTCAGCCGTTGTATGCTGCTGGTATTCTGTCTGTAAACGGGCTATTTCAGTTTGTAATACGTGCTGCTGATGTTGGTTTTCTTGTAATACACGTTGATGCTGTTGTAGGGTTTCTTTGGCTTGATCATAGTCTGTTTTTTGTTGTTGTAGTTTATTTTCTAGGGCTTCTGCTTGCTGGGTCTTTTCTGCAAGTATCTTGTTTTCCTTGGTGAGTTGTTGTTGCTGCTGTTGACAGAACGTCAGTTGCTCTTGTAATGGGTTGGGCAATTGTTCATGTTTGATATTTGTTGTGATTGTGATTGTGATTGTGATTGTGGTTAGCTTGGCTTGTTTTTCATTGAGCTGCTGAGTGATTTGTTTTATTTTTTCTTCAGTCTGACTGTGTTTTTTTAGGTTGGTTTGTTGCTGTTGTTGGTACTGTTTTAATAATGCTTTTTCTTTGCTAAGTTGCTGTTGGGTGACATCGTGGTCAGGTAAATCGCCTGTGTGATAAGGATGCTCTAAGGCACCACATAATGGACAAGGTTCGTTATCAATAAGTGCGTTGCGGTGCTCGGTCAGGCTTTTTAGCGTGCGTTGCAGGCTTTGTTTTTCATTGAGTTGCTCAATAAGACGGGTTTGTGTCTGTACAGTTGTTTGTTGGTGTGCTTGTTGTTGATGCAGTGTGTCTAGTTGCTGTTGGCTGGCTTGCTGGGTGGTTTGTAATTGTTTAATCTCTGTTTGCAATTGTATGGCTTGGCTGATGGCTGTTGCTAGTGTTTGCCATGTTAGTTGGGATTTTTCATTTGCAAGATATTGCTTTCGCCATAGAGAAAGTGAGTGATTTTCAAGGTGTTGTGCAAGTTCGGTTTGCAGGGTTGCATGGGTTTGCTGCTGCTGGGTAACGTGTGCTTCACTTTGTGTTGTTTGTTGCTGTGCAGTGGCGAGTGTTTGCTGGTGCAGGACTTGTTTTTTTTCTGTATGGGTTAAGCTGTTTTGACGTTGTTGTGTTTGTTCACATTGTGTTTGTAGTTGTTCAAGTTGCAGCGAGATACTGGTAAGATGTTCAATAAGTTTTTCATCTTCGGGATGTTGTTGCAGGTATTTTTGACTGCGTTGCTGGTCATCTTGGTGGGTTTTTTGTTCCTGTATTAATTGTTGTTGCTCACGCTGTAGTTGCTGTTGTTTATTACCGATATTTCGGTGTTTTTGTTCGGTTTTTTGATGCTGTTTAGTGAGCGAAATGATACGTGTATCCAGTTCTCTGACTTCGATTAAGGTTTGTTGCAGTTGCTGTTCGACGCTCTGGTGTGTTTCATAGTTCTGCTGGGTTTGCGTTAGGCATTGCTGTTGTTCTTGGTATTGTGCATCGAGTTGTATGCGTTGCGTCTTGTTGATGGCTTGTTCTTGTTTATCTTGTTCGGTTTGTTGGCGTGTGGTTTGTCGTTGTTGATAATCGTCAGCGAGTTGTTCTGCTGCTATGGCGTGTTTCAGTTGTGTGCGTTGTGGCTGTGTTGCTGTATAACGTTGTTGATAGCTATCCTGTTGTTGGTTCAAAGCGCTAAGTTGGCTTTTAAGTTTACTGAGGGTTTTATGCCATTCAATGGCTTTTTCTTGATTTTTTTTGGTGTTATATAGCGTTATAGAGGTTGTTTCTTTTTGTTGAAGTTCGGTTTTTTTTGCGGCTTTATCCTCGTTTGAGAGTAAGTGAATGCCTGCTAATGCATGTTCTAATTGTGCCAGCGTATTGGCTTCTTGGGTTTTACGTTCGTGGACTTTTTTGGAAATGTCGCTATAAATTGTTGTGCCTGTAATTTGCTCCAAAAGCGGCGCTCGTTCATCAGGCTTGGCTTGTAGAAAGGCGGCAAAGCCTCCTTGTGCGAGTAGCATGGAGCGGGTGAAACGATCAAAATTCATCCCTGATACGTCTTCAACCGTTTGTAGAACATCC
>CAYNGN010000066.1:8157-8821 GCA_964396615.1 uncultured Thiothrix sp.
GTGCAATAACACGGTCATCTTTAGCATCGACGATTTCATGTTGTGGGCTTTGTAAATCACCTTTAGCTTTTTTACGTGAACGATGTTGCCCCCAACGGCAGCGATAAGTGCCTTTAGTCGTGGTAAATTCAATTTCTGCAAAGCATTCGCCATATTGGCGCGACATGATTTCATTGCTGCTTTTGCTAATTTTTCCTAAGCGTGGTGTTTGTCCGTATAAGGCGAGACAAAGTGCATCGAGGATGGTTGATTTACCCGCGCCTGTCGCGCCAGTAATGGCAAAAATGCCTGTGTCTTGATAGGCAGGATGGGTAAAGTCGATATACCATTCGCCTGTGAGTGAGTTGAGGTTTTTAAAGCGAAGGGTGAGGATGCGCATAGCAGTTATTCGGCTTGTGGGTCGGTTTCATAAAGTGTGCGTAGGATGCTATTAAAGCTATCCTGCAATTCACTATGTTGTTCATCAGGTATTTTATGTGCTTCAAGGCAGCGTTGAAATACTTCGTTGGGTTGCAGTTCGTCAAGTGCTTTTTGATTGCTGTGTGCGTGTAGCGCCTGATTGATAATGCGTCGATCTTCAATGCGTAAAACGTTGAGTGGGCTATCTGCAATCAGGTCGGTGATTTGTTGACTTTGAGTAAGCTTGTCACGACTGGCACTTGCC
>CAYNGN010000067.1:0-8816 GCA_964396615.1 uncultured Thiothrix sp.
GTTACAACAGTTTGCAGCATTTACTTTTAAGCTACATGAAAAAAATATTTTGCATCGTGATTATTCACCAGGCAATGTGCTGGTAAAAGAGCAAGAAGAAGGTGTGTTATTTAAAGTTGTTGATGTGAATCGTATGCAATTTAAAACGTTGACACTAAAAGACCGCTTATTTAATTTTGTGCGTTTGACAGAAGATGATATGACTTTGCAAATTATTATTTCGCACTATGCAGAATTAATGCAAGCAGACAAAGCGCAACTGTTACAGCAAACAATTGCTTATAGAGATCAGTACTTGAATAAGCGGGCGTTAAAAAATAAACTAAGGGGGCGATAGTTTTTTCTCATTTTCCGACAGAATCACTTAAGGATGCAAGTTTGACACAATTTTCTATAGTTGTAACTGAGCATTTGCATGTTATTCGTGCTTTAGATGCTATACATGAGGCTATTCAGTCTGCAAGTGAGACACTTTTAGCTACCTTTCAACAAGGCTGTAAACTGCTTATTTGTGGTAATGGAGGGAGTGCAGCAGATAGTCAACATATTGCCGCTGAGTTTGTTGTTCGCTATCACCAAAATCGTTTAGCTTTGCCGGCCATTGCACTGACAACAGATACCTCTATCTTAACAGCTCATCCCAATGATTTTGATTTTGCTACTTTATTTTCACGTCAAATTGAGGCATTAGGTCAAAAAGGCGATTGTTTACTGGCAATTTCAACTTCAGGGAATAGTAGCAATATCTTAAATGCGGTTGACATAGCACAAGCTAAGGGGATGACGACTATAGGTATGACAGGGCACGATGGTGGTCAGTTAAAAGAGCGTACAGGACAAACCATTATTGTTCCTAGTGAGGTGACGGCACGTATTCAAGAAGCGCATATTCTTATTGCGCATTGGTGGTGTCAACGGGCTGATGAAGTCTTTACAAAGGAGGCTACTTGATGAAAAAAATTAATATTCCAGATTTTGCTGAGGCACATGTGCTTGTTGTGGGTGATGTCATGCTTGATCAGTATTGGTATGGTAATAGCCGACGCATTTCTCCTGAAGCCCCTGTTCCCATTGTGCATGTTCGAGATAGTGAAATGCGTGCAGGAGGGGCAAGTAATGTTGCATTAAATATTACTGCGTTAGGTGGGAAGGTTAGCTTATTAGGTATGACAGGGGATGATGATAATGCTTTAAAGTTGGAGGCATTATTGTCAGCTAAAGAGGTCAGCTGTTATTTTCAAAAATGTCCAGACTATGATACATCCGTAAAGCTACGAGTGATTGCACAGCAGCAACAAATGATTCGTTTAGATTTTGAGGATGATTTTAACGCCGAAGATAAAGCGCCATTACTGGATACCTTTGAGGCATTGCTGGATAAAGTTGATATTGTTATTTTTTCTGATTATAACAAGGGTACATTGAGTCATGTGCAAGAAATGATTCAGCAAGCACGTAAGCACGGAAAACCAGTGATTGTTGACCCAAAAGGATCTGATTTCGACAAATATCGTGGTGCAAGTTTGCTAACGCCCAACCGTCTGGAGTTTGAGACGGTTGTTGGTGAGTGTCCTTCAGATCAAGATTTGATCGCTAAAGGGCAAGTGTTACGCGAGGTACTGCAACTTGATGCATTATTAGTAACACGAGGTGAAGAGGGGATGTCGCTAATTCGCCAGCAGCCAGAGCATTTCCATTTACCCACTTATGCACGTGAAGTCTTTGATGTGACAGGGGCAGGTGACACTGTTATTGCTACATTAGCAGCCTCACTTGCCGCTAATGCAGATATTGAAGATGCCGTTGCTTTAGCCAACCTTGCTGCAGGGATTGTCGTACGCAAACTGGGTACCGCAACGACAACATTAGCTGATATTCATGACGAATTAAAACAGGCTGATGAAGTCGGTTATGGGGTGATTACGGAAGATGAGTTGGCACAGGTCATCGAGATTTCACATAATCGAGGTGAAAAAGTGATTATGACTAATGGTTGCTTTGATCTTATGCATACAGGGCATATTGATTATCTAGAAAAAGCACGTGCTTTGGGGGATCGTTTAGTGGTTGCGGTTAATTCTGATGCGTCAGTGAAACAGCTAAAAGGTGCTGAGCGTCCTATTAATGCGCTTAAACAGCGGATGATTTTACTCGCCGCCTTAGAATGTGTTGATTGGGTGTTGCCTTTTACAGAAGAAACCCCTGAGCGGCTTTATTGTCATGTCTTACCTGATGTCATTGTTAAAGGTGGGGATTATCGTCCTGAAGATGTTGTTGGGCGTGATTGCGTACAAGAAAATGGTGGTGAAGTTGAAATTATAGCCTTTGTTGATGGGCACTCAACAACAAGGATGATTAATAAAATAAAAGGGTTAACAACATGATAATTGTGACAGGTGGTGCGGGTTTTATTGGCAGTAATATTGTTAAGGCGCTAAATGATCGTGGCCTTGATGATATTTTAGTGGTTGATAATCTGCAAGATGGCAAAAAAATGTTAAATATTGCTGATCTTGATATTGCTGATTACATGGGAAAAGAAGCCTTTATTGCTGCTGTTGAAGCGGATAATGATTTTGGTGGTGATGTTCAGGCTATTTTTCATGAAGGAGCATGTTCTGCAACAACAGAGTGGGATGGTCGTTTCATTATGCAGAACAACTATGAGTATTCTAAAGCCTTACTGCATTGGTGTGATCGGCATCAGGCACAGTATTTATATGCTTCGTCAGCATCAGTATATGGTGCTGGGAGCGTATTCAAGGAAAAGCGGGAAAATGAGCATCCGATCAATATGTATGCTTATTCAAAATTCCAATTTGACCAATATGTGAGACGTTTTTTATCAAAAGCTTCGGCACAGACATGTAGCCAAGTGGTTGGTTTTCGTTATTTTAATGTCTATGGACCACGTGAACAGCATAAAGGCTCGATGTCGAGTACTGCGTTTCATTTTCATAACCAAATTAGTGAAAGTGGTGTTGCTAAACTATTTGCAGGAATGGATGGCTATGAGAATGGTGAGCAGCGGCGTGATTTTGTTTATATTGATGATGTCGTTGATGTAAATTTGTGGTTTTTAGATAATCCAAAACAATCGGGGACATTTAATCTAGGGACGGGGCGCTCACAATCCTTCAACGATATGGCAAAAGCAGTGGTGAAATGGCATGGTAAAGGTGAGTTGTCGTATATACCTTTCCCTGAGCATTTAAAGGGGGCATACCAGAGTTTTACTGAGGCAGATATTGGTGCATTGCGTGAGGTAGGCTACAAAAAAGAGTTTAGGGATGTTGAAGCGGGGGTTAAGTGTTATTTAGATTGGTTGGTTTCACGTTAGGAAAATAGCGATCCAAGAATAGGGCTTAAATCATATTCTTGGATAAATTCTGTCTGTTTTAGTCTGTACGACTTGTTACTTCGAGTAAATGATAACCAAACTGTGTTTTTACGGGGCCTTGTACTTCATTAATTGGCGCATTAAAGACAACTTGATCAAATTCTGGGACCATCTGACCAGGGCCAAAGCTGCCAAGATCACCACCTTGAGCGCCTGATGGGCAGCTTGAATTTTCTTTTGCTATTTTGCCAAATTCTGCGCCTGCTAAAATCTTCTCTTTTAGCTCAAGGCATTTTGTTTCACTATCAACTAGTAGGTGACGTGCGGTTGCTTGTGCCATAACCGTGCTCCATGTGTTTATGTGTTAGAAGAAAGGCGAAAATTATACAGTATTCACTGAGTCGAGACACTTTTTCTGTATTAGCACTTTCTATAGCGCAGTTTAGTCACAAAGCCTTGTCGTGCATCTACTGTTGATGCTGTCCCTGTTGGATTTGGTTTTAAGAGTAATGAACTATTGATACGCACACTGGTTTCATTACCACAGCCTGACCACACGTTGGCAAACTCACTTAACGGGTCATGTAAATTATAAGGCTGATCATTAGGGCCTTTGAAGTGAGTATGAAAGCGTGATCCTCGTTGTCCTGCAAATGAATAGACATTGGTAAAGCTTGCCTCTGTTCCTGATGGTAATGTGAGTTTTCCTGTGTAATCAGTACTAATTAAGGAAACGCTCCAGCCCTTTTTTACCTGTATTGGAATGAGAATATTGCATTTTTTACGCAAGCTCTTTTTACTTTTTCCTGAAGACTGAGCAATATAATTCTTAAAGGTTACGCTGATCACATCTTTAGTATCATTAATGCTTATTGAAACCGACTTTTTAGGACAAGCAGAGCCTGAGTATGAATAAGTACCAAGGTCTGTTTTATTGGTATTGTCTACTACGGCATTAGTTTGTGCCATTGTAAGCAAGTTAAGGGCGATGAGTAGAGTAATTTTTGTTATGGCTCTTTTCATGTCATTCTCCTCCAAATTAGATGGGTTTAAAAGTATCTGCTATTGCAGGTGTTTTGCTTGATGGGAGCTAGCGATTATTTTTATTAAAATAGTTGTTTAGAAACGTTATTTTTTATCAAAATAGGTCTCTGGGTTTACTAAAGTAACCCCATTGAAAACCTCCTGACTTTAGCGGGAGGATGAAAATGGCGTGTAATCTACACATAAATAATCCCCTTATGCTGAAAGATCAATTGAAGGGTCTTGATGCTCTTGACCCTGCGTTTGGCTTCTTTCATAAAGACAATATAAGCGCCTTTGTTTTGGCTACCTTTTGAAACATAGTGCTTTCCTTCAAAAGCAATAATATCCTGTGGTTGTATGGGATAGCGTTGTCTGCATGTTTTGAACAAAGTGTCACTAAATTAGCAGGCACATCCGAACCGCCTTGTGAGCGAAATTGAATATGATGGGTTTCCAGTGGTTGGTTACAACCTTTCTTTTTACTCTGGCAGCAATGGTTATCTCTCGCTAAGACATAGGCTTTCACATTCTCAAAGCCATATTGAACGCCTTTTTCATACTGTCTGAGCATATCCTGTATCAACGCCTAGCGTTAAATCCTGCTTATAACCTGTTGAACCATAATTAAGTTGTATCGTAAACGGGTTGCGTTTAATCACATGGGCTTTTCCCGCACGCAATAGATTCTTTGCCTTATGCGGTGTGCAGGGCATCAGTGCTTCGCCATGTTGATTGAGTACAAATATATTCATAAAAAATTAAAAATTATTAGTTAAAAATAAACTAATCCTCTTGCGAGGTTGATTCCCTTCGCCAATGTTGTAAAAGCTTGTGAATCGTCGCACACCGACCCGTTGAGGTCTTTTAATACGACGAAGCAGAGCGTCAAACTAGGGAGGCATTCGACGGTGCTATGACTAAAACAACGTAGCCAATCAAGGCTTAGGCTAATCACCTATTTTGTCCGAAGACTTATCTCGAATCTTGCGATTCAAGCTCGCCCCTTCAGGGGCGGGTAGTTGACAGTGTTTGTGAGATGCTTATTTTTAGCTTTATTTTGCACATTGCTACCTCAGACTGTGCTTAGTGTATAAAGTTCTTTATCAGCATATTGAAATATTATAATTAAGTATTTTTTATGCCATTATTTAAGATAAATCGCTATCAGTAACACATTAACGGCTTATCGCATTGCTGGATGACAAGTTCTAATGATAGTCTTGCTCCCTTTGTTAAGTGCGATGAAAAATATGAAAGTGAGAACACGTTTTGCTCCTAGTCCTACGGGATATTTACACATTGGCGGTGCGCGAACTGCTTTATTTTGCTGGTTATATGCTAGGAAAACGGGTGGCACGTTTATTTTACGCGTAGAAGATACGGACAGAGAGCGTTCTACGCAGGCATCAGTCGATGCTATTTTAGAATATATGGAATGGTTAGGATTATATTATGATTAAGGTAATATTTATAAAACAGATAGTTTTGAAATTTATAAGGAAATTTTGAATAAATTGCTTGATACAGGTCATGCCTATCATTGTTATTGTAGTAAAGACGAATTAGAAAATTTACGCAACGAGCAGCGTGCAGCAAAAATAAAACCACGGTATGATCGGCGTTGTTTGGGTCAAGAGGCACCGCATGAAGGTGCTGAGTCAGTGATTCGTTTTCGTAATCCACAAGAGGGTTCAGTGGTCTTTGAAGACCAAGTACGTGGTCGCATTGAGATTAGTAACAGCGAGCTAGATGATCTTATTATTGCTCGTACTGATGGAACACCTACCTATAATTTAACCGTAGTGGTTGATGATATTGATATGGATATTACTCATGTTATTCGTGGTGATGACCATATTAATAATACTCCACGCCAAATTAATATTTTTAACGCGCTTGGCAAACAGCCTCCACTGTATTCACATGTTCCGATGATTTTAGGTGATGATGGCAAGCGTTTATCAAAACGTCATGGTGCGGTGGGAGTGATGCAATACCGTGATGATGGTTATCTACCTGATGCAGTTGTAAATTATCTAGTGCGCTTAGGCTGGTCACATGGTGATCAAGAGTTATTTACCCGTGAAGAAATGATTGCTTTATTTGCCTTAGAGGATATTAATAAAGCGCCTTCAGCGTTTAATACCGAAAAATTACAATGGCTTAATCAACAGTACATCAAAGAACAAGAGGCTAAAGAGGTTGCCAAGCATTTGCAGTGGCATTTTGACCATCAAGGCATTGATATAAGCAATGGTCCTGCATTGACTGAAGTGATTAATGCGCTCAAAGAACGCGCTAAAACGTTAGATGAACTAACGGCATCAGCCCGTTATTTTTATGAAGATTTTACGGTTTATAATGCAAAAGCAGATAAAAAACAGTTTAAGCAAGGTGTAGATACGATTCTCGCAGCATTATTGACTAAACTTGAAGCGGTGGAGGAGTGGAGTGTTGAGCCTGTTTATGCTGCGATTATGGCTGTTTGTGACGCGCTTGAATTGAAGTTGGGTAACGTTGGGCCGCCATTACGCCTTGCAGTGACAGGGACGGCGATGTCGCCTTCGCTTGATATTACTTTGGTGCTGATTGGACGTGAGCGATCTTTAACACGTATTCAGGAAGCGATTACTTATATTCAAGTAAAAAATTAAGTGAAATTAGCTAGTTGATACAGGCAGATAGTTTGTCTGTGTCATGCGTATGAGGCCTATAAACTAGCGGGTTTCCAGATCATACATCGTCATATCACCCTCAAGGTTTACATGCAGTGCATAGGCACGAGGGACGCGTGATAGAATGTACGCTGCCATGAGTGTTGCTGTTTCCTTATTATCATTTTCTAAGGCCGATAAAATCTTATCGCCAATAATCTGACAGCGTTGTAATAAGTCTGGCTTTTCTACCCATTTGCGACTCATTTGATAGCCATTATCCATATCTTTATCAAGCATAGCAAAGTAGTCAGTGGCTTCAGTAATGATTTCATCAGGCACTTTAATGGCTTGTTTATGTTCATCGACAAAAATATTTAAGATCATGGTAAGCTTTCCCGCTGGATAATTTTGAGGAGGTATTTTACATGTTGCTAAGCATAAAAAAAGTATTGAGTCGTCAACAATTGATGATGATCAAAAAACTGTTGCAAAATGCAGAGTTTGTCGATGGAAAGTTATCAGCAGGTAAGGAAGCAAAAGCCGTAAAGAATAACCTAGAATTATCACAGCAAAGCCCATTGCAGCAGCAGTTAAATACGATGGTGATGAATACCTTATTGCAAAATAAAACCTATCAGCAAGCCGTTTATCCTTATCGTGTTGCGACACCTTTTTATGTGCGTTATACAAAAGGTATGGCCTATGGTTTTCATGTTGATGATCCTGTGATGGGAGTAATGGGGCAGCAGTACCGAACGGATGTATCAACAACATTGTTTTTGAATGAGCCAACAGAGTATGAAGGTGGAGAGTTGTTGATTCAAACTACTTTTGGTGAGCAGCGGGTTAAGCTTAATGCAGGTGATGCTGTGATTTATCCATCAAACCGTTTGCACCGCGTGACTGAAGTGACACAAGGGGAGCGTTTTGCTGCGGTAATTTGGGCACAAAGTATGATTAAACATGCCGAACAACGTGAGTTATTGCATGAGTTATCAACAGTTCGTGATAGTTTGTTGGATACGCAGCCTGACAATGAGCAGACACGGCATGTGAGTAATGTTTATTCTAATTTGGTACGGATGTGGAGTACGTTTTAGGATGGGTTTGTATTATTGATTTCTTATCAGTATTAAACCACTATAAACAAACAGAAAGGTACAAAGCAAAAATACCCAAGCAGGCAAGGGGAGTTGCAAGAAAGTGGTGACTGTATCAATACAGTCGATCGTGCCATTAAATACACGTTCGATAAAAACGGTGGTGGGTAGACGATCCATTAGTAAATCAAGCCCTGGTCCACCACAATCTGATGTATGAGGGTCTACTTGAGCGTGTAGCCATGTATGGCGAGCGGAAAAGATCATTCCTACTAAGCTACTGATGAAAGCCATAAAAGCATACAAACGACGTGTCCAATCTTTTGGGTTGTGTATCAGGGCAACAAGAAAGATAAGGCTGGTGAGTAGGGCAATATTTCGTTGAAAAAGGCACAAGGGGCAAGGCTTTATATCCATCACGTATTGGAAGAAAAAAGCCCCTAATACCATAGATAAAGTAATCACAAGTCCATAAATAAATTTTGGTCTAAGTGATGTGCTTGGTATTTTTTTGTACATAGTCTTGGTGTCTTATGGATAACTACTTAGGCTATAGGACTAGTGAGTATCAAAAAAGTGCGAAAGGATGAGGCATTCTTCATTTTTTGGTTAACAACCCAGCCTGCTAGGATTGCCCTTCAATCTCACTAATCTCGCTATGTTCAAACAAACGTTCGGTTTCAGTGCGATTTA
>CAYNGN010000068.1:0-1221 GCA_964396615.1 uncultured Thiothrix sp.
GTTGCTCTTGAGTAAAATGGTCGTGATGAGAACTTTGAACGTAAATAAATATTTATCAAAATAATGAGGATGCACTATGCAATATTTAGAAGATTTTTTAAGCTTTAAGCATTTTATTAGTCCTTATTTTTTATTTGTTTTTTATTATATGGGAGCATTAGGTATACCGATTGCTAGTTGGTTTTTTGCTATCTGGTTGAAGAAAAAATATTGGTTGGTTGCTGGTGTTTATACTTCAAGTAAAAAAATACTAATAACAACAACGAGAATAAAACATCGAGTATGGTTTTTATTGTTATTTAGCTTCTTGTTTCTCTGGATGGAAATCATGTGGCGTATGTTGTTTGAGTTCTTAATTGCTTATTTACAAATAAGAGATGCTTTACTTTTATTAGCGGCATAACTCAAGTAATCGCATCTAATGGTATTAAATTCTCGTTAGTTTTTGTATTTAGGGTTAAAACGATCGTCAACTATAGAATCTATAGATAGTTAGTTAGATAATCGACATGGCTGGCTGGATGGTTAACGGTGAACATAATGAACTGAACATCTATATAATTTAACTTGTTAAGGATAAACACACGTATGCCTATGCCACTGAATCTTTTTTCTATCTTCCTCGTTATGGCGACTCTTTCGGGGTATTTATGGGCTAATTCACCGCCTAATATTTCCAGTGATATTCCATGGACTGATTCCACAGGTAATGACGTTGATAACATGGCTGCTTATGGTGGTATTACGGATATTATGCTTGCCTTTAATCATGCGCGTCGTGAAGAGGAAAAACAACTCAACCTAGCCGTGTGAAGTATTACTGATTTGAATCTCCCCGTACAAGCAACATGGGATAGTATGAGTGATGATGAAAAGATGCTTTACTTACTCAATGATGAAAGAATGGCACGTACAGGCATTGTTAGTGGTGTAAGTGGTTTGCCATTTGCGGGTGTTGAATCATCTATTGATCTTATTGCTGAAAACTATGCTAATTTGCTGCATGACACGGATA
The DNA here is from genome assembly GCA_964396615.1 of uncultured Thiothrix sp. Lineage (GTDB taxonomy): Bacteria > Pseudomonadota > Gammaproteobacteria > Thiotrichales > Thiotrichaceae > HyVt-477. The sequence continues at coordinate 1,016 of CAYNGN010000068.1, forward strand.
AAACCGCTCATAATCAACCTTCAGGTGATGCAAGTATTGATAATCCTTTCAAACGTATTGATCAAGATCCTATTATTGGTTTGGGGTGTCATGAATTTGTTGCTTACAGTGAAAATCTTGCCTTTTTTGTCTCTTATTTGAGCAGTGGCACGCCGAGTGTGCCTTTACCGATTGAGCGTTCTCTTTATCAATGGATTTATGTCAAC
>CAYNGN010000068.1:1232-8790 GCA_964396615.1 uncultured Thiothrix sp.
AGCATCAAACTGGGTACATCGAGAGATGGTTTTGTTACAAGATGCAATATTATCAGCGTCAGACACTGGAGGTGTTTCTACATTAGGCTTTAACAATAATAATGGTGCTGCGAGTCATGAGGGATTGATTGGTGTGCATCGTGTTGGTTCTGCAGCTTACAGGCCATTGCCAATCCCTGCTGGTTTTAATAATTATGGGGTGATTGTTGTTTTTGCTTTTTTTGACCCTGTGAGTGATGCTGAGGTTAGTAGACAAAACTCTCAGTATAATGTGACCTTGAAAACAGAAGATTTGAATGCTTTCGTTGCTTCTCATTTATCGGCTAGTCAAGTGGCGGATAGAACGTCTGATGCAAGTGTTACTGCTAGTCGTTCTACAGGTGATGGCGGTAGCGGTGGTTTTGGTATACAAATAATAGTTTTTTTAGCCTTATTTGCTGGAGTAGGGCTTTATCGTAATAGGAATAATAAACAATGAGAATATGGGTCGATGCGGATGCCTGTCCTGTAGTAATTAAAGAGATTTTATTTCGTGCAGCAGAGCGTACGGGAATTAAACTCACTTTGGTAGCAAATCATTTTATGGTTGTCCCTACGCGGAAGAATATTCATTTTCTTCAGGTATCAGCGGGGTTTGATGTCGCTGATAATGAGATTGTACAGCGCTTGGATGAAGGTGATTTGGTGATTACGGGGGATATTCCATTAGCTGCTGAGGTGATTGAGAAAGGAGGTAAAGCATTAAGTCCGCGCGGTGAATTGTTTTCTCCTGATACCATCAAATCACGCTTGAGTATGCGTGATTTGATGGAAACCTTACGCGCGAGTGGTATTCAATCAGGTGGTCCACCCCCTTTGAATCAAAGTGATCGCCAAGCATTTGCGAATCATTTAGATCGGTTTCTCAGTCAGTATAAACCGTAAAAAAATCTATTTTTTTACCTGCTGAAAGCGTCCTTCCTGTCGGTTTTTTTGTACATTATCGGCAGTAAATACCTGTCCATTCATAATAATATAAACCCCCTCTGTTAGGCATTGCACCGCTGTTACTGCACAGCCAATATTAAATAAGGCATCAGATTGCTTAAACGCATAAGGAATTATTGCACCTACAAGTACAATGACTTTGTCTGTAATGGCTTGTTTTAATACCATAGCAGTATCCACCATGGTATCTGTGCCATGAGTAATAATAATTTGTATTGCTTTTGTCTTCTGGCAGGTGGTTAAAATATGCTGTCTATCCACTTCATTCATTTCAAGGCTGTCTTTTGCTAATAATACTTCGGTAGAAATAGTGGCATGGCAGCGACCTTGTTGGAGTATTTGGGGAATATAAGAATGATCAAAATAGAGTTCTCCATTAAGCTCATTATAGTGTTTATCAATCGTGCCACCTGTTATAAAAAGTTTTATGGTCATATGTTGTACCTATCATTTTTACGATATCATCCTTGATTCTGCAACACCATCAAGGTTACAGAAGTGTGATCTTATTCTGAACCATGCCAAGGTTTCTAGCAATTATCCCACCAACAGGTACCTTGTTCTTCTTGAAAGTCCATGACGGCATCAAATTTAGGCGATTCACGTCTGCTTTTGCCTAAATGCTCTTTAATTCCCCAGTTACCAAAGCGGTAATAAGTCTGCGGTAAGGTATATAAGGTAAAGAGTGTGGTTTTTTTGTTGCTATAGCTTTTCCAACCCGTTAATAATTTTTGATAGCGTTGTTTCATTCTTGGATCACGGTTTGCGGCTTGAAATAGAGTGCGAAAGTTATCTTTTTCTGTTTCTGATAAACTCCCTAAAGCGCCCATAATCGTAAGATGTTGTCCTCCTTCATACGCGATAAGCTGTACACCTTCTCGTTGAGCAATTTGTGTTTGACGCTCAATTTTGACGAGTGTGGCATCGAGTGCTGAGGGATCGGTCGGAAAAGGTTGATCAATAATATCAAAAATATCATCAACGGAGCTTGCTGTTGAAAGAACCTTGGGGGCATTACTGCATGAGCCCTGATTATCAATGCAACCAAAAAAATAGGGGGCAACGGCAAGCGCATCAACATGATTGGGTGCTTCTTGAAACTGTAACAATTGCTCTGAAAGTACAGTATCACCTTGGCTGGTTCCGATCACTCTAACCAGTTTATTGCCAAACGAACTTTCCCATATCTTGAATATTTCAACAGCACGTTGGGAATAATAACGTAAACGCGCAAAATACTTGCCATTACGTGAACTACCTTCACGTTGATATTCAACAGGAATCGTATCAAAGCCCGCAATTTCTAGCCCTTTTGCTTGCATATAATGAAAGCCAATAAAGCCAGAGTTCCATGTTTCATTGGAATACTCAATATAGGGCTTGAGTGCAGCATTAAGATGATTGAGGGTGTATTCAGCAAATTTATGTACATAGAGGTCATCGACATAATGGGGCATCGTAAACCAAGGGTCAGCGTGAAGTTGGTTAGCAAGCTCTACTAGCACTTCAACAGGTACGCCTTTACGGTTTTTCATTGGGGTGCGTCCTGAGCCTCCCCAAGAAGCATCACTGAGTTTGGCGCGATCGTCCCATAATGTTACGGCAGCAACACACGCATTATCAATAATGCCCTGATTGTTACGACATGCAGAAATACCAGGGCTTGCCTCCATAAAGTTCATCATGCGAATCACTTTGAAATTGCTCAATAGACGTAGATAGGCGGGATTAAAAATAATCTCATTACGATTAGCCAGTAAACGACTGACAAAGCTGACATAAGTTGTACTGGTTGGGCAATCAGCTTGGCTATTAACATGAATAAAGTGCTGATAGTTTCCAGTGCTATTGTGTTTGCAAGTGCCTCCAGGCATTACAAGGCGTATATTGCGTATAGTGTTACCCGATACAATGAGGTTAATACTATTTGCTTCTGTATTGGCTGAATCCAGTAATTTTAAGGTGAGCAAATGTCCTTTGCTATTAAGATTGCTTGGTAGAGGGGCAACATTATCAATCACCATTCCTGATAAGCCGATGGTGTTTTCACCTTCATAAAGTAGGGTATAAATACCGTCAGGAATTCCTTTTTGTGGTATTCCTTGCAGAATTTTTGTACGTGCTGTTGCACTACTGGGGGTTATTTTAGTCGGCCAGCCTTCGCTGCTGACTTCAATCTCTGTGCCATTATTATTGGATAATTCAAGAAAGGGGCGTGCCGTACGGAAAATATCAACAAAAGGCATGGCTTGTCCTGCGGAGTCTGCTTCTGCTTGTGGTGCTTCTAGATTAATTCCCAAAGAGGGAGTAAAAAGGCGTTTGGGTGTTTTTCCTGTAGCCTTATAAAGCTGTCGTTGAAACGCATCACTTGCCAATGACGGATCAAGATTACTGGCTTCTGCCTTTAATTGAATGCCATTAGCGGTATTATCATCATCATCAAAATTAAGGAATAACAAGGCAAGATGGTTGGTAGTATCCGCATTATTAAGCGACAACTGTTGTTGTGATAATTTTTCTTGTCCTGTTACGGTATAGCTTTTTCCTGCAATAATAAACGTGACTTGCTCACCTGAGTTGTAAGTAAATGTACCGTTATCATCGGTTGTTTTTTCTTCTTTTGCTGCTTTGGTCGATGGTGTTGAGTACGTTATGCGTTGAATAGCGAATTCCCCTGTTGCCGTTTTGAAACTGAGTATGCCTGTTTGGGGTGTTCCATTTGGTATGTTGGTATCAGGGAGGACGTTGTCATTATTGTCATTATTCTCATTATTGCTATCCGTGCCGCATGAGCTAGGCAAAAGGACAAGAAAAACAACAAGTGTATAGGTCATTAATTGTTTTAGTATCGTCTTGGCTAACATAAATCGACTTCCTCTATAGTAGTTTAGCGCAACATTATATATGTAAATATATATATTGTGGGTTTAAGGCGGTAGACTTACAGTATATAGCTCAGGGCTATTGTTCATCATTGTGGAGTTTTGCTATGTTTAGGGGTAAGAATACAATTTTTCATATGAAATTGCTTGTTCTCATTATTTTTAGTGTTTTGGTCGCAAATAATGTGTTTGCAAATAATAAAAATGAAACAGGGAAGTACAAAACATGGCATTCAGGGAATGCTCAGTTTGGTGTTTGGGTCTCTATTCTTAAAACAAACGTCAGTGTAACCGTATGGAGTGACGTGCCAGCAGTCACTTTGCAAAAAGTGAATTCACATTTATGGAGTGCTTATGATAAAGAGTATGTGCTTATTAATGATTTTAATCGAGATGGTCAGCTAGATATTGGGATAATGGAGGGGGCAGGCTTGGCGGGTAATGATAAATGTTATGCGGTGTATGAGTATGTGCCAATACGTTTTTCCTATCGAAATACTTCCTCTATGATGGTGTGCCGTTAAATGTATTCATTTGCTGGTTAACCATTTAGCCTGCTAGGATTTGCCCTTTAATCTCACTACGCTCAAACAAACGTTCGGTTTCAGTGCGATTCCTAGCAGGCTTCAAACGGTAAACTATTTTTGGCATTTATGAAGAATGCCATTATTAGCACTGTTTATCTATTGAGCAATGGCAATATTCCTGTTTTTATTGACCGCCTGTTCTGGCATTCCTTTCTGACAGCTTATTAATGCAGCACTATTTTCATAAAGTTGTGTAGCAAGGTTGTAGTTATAAACCGAGTAACAAAATTCGTTCAATGAGGTATTGACGCTTCTTAGTGCAGAGACTTCAATCACACCATCATGATTATTATCGTTAAGGATATAAAGTTGATTTGGGTAAAGCGTTACATAGTCAGGCTTTATGTTCACCAGTGACGTTGGATGCTGTTTATTTGTTTTAATAATTAGCTTGCTTTGGTTCATATAAATATTAGCAAATATATTTTTTGTTGGCTGAAAAACGCTCATTTCTGATGTTTGATCGGCTATTAGCGTACTACTTGCTGCCAATAAGGAAAAAAATAGAGGGAGTAGATGGCTGTTGTTGATATTCATAATTATTCTTCTATGTATTTAGGGATATATTGGGGGGGGGTAAAGTGTTTTTAATAAGCTATTGAAATAAAAGTAGTAATTATGCTGTTTTATTTCAATAAATTTTAGAATGTATTTTCTTTTTTTTATTAAAAACGAGACAAAGGAAAAAGTATTCTATTTTTTGTTTTTTTCGTGACTATATGACATATTCTTGCGGTTGCAAGGTATGGTTGTTGTTCACTGAGTTATTAAGCCTTCTATCGTTGAAGACTATTTGATTTGAAATGCTTTGAGTAGGCGAGCCTTCCCTATCATTGTGTTTCGAATACTATAATAAATGTGTTCTGGTTATTTTTCACACTAAAAAAGCAACTCTGTTAGAAGTATAGGCAACATTTTATGATTTTTTTGGTAATATTCCCTTTTATGGACAAAATACTGTGAGTGATAAAAGAAAATGAATTTTTTAACAAAAGAAACCGCAAACCCATCTCAAGAACATGTTGATTGCATTATTATCCCCGTTTATGAAAAGGGGGTTTTTTCAGCAGCCGCAAAACAAATCAATGACACATCTTCTCAAGAACTTACTAGCTTCTTGAAGCTTGGTGACTTTACAGGAAAAATAGCAACTATTGAAGTGTTATATAATCTATCTGATATTGCTGCCAAAAGAGTCATGTTAGTCGGATGTGGTAAGCAAGATGATTTTGATATAGAACACTTCCAACGTTGCATGGCAGCAGTGGGAAAAGCATTAAAAGACACCGCCATTACACAAGTGACAAGTTGGTTGGGCGAAGCATTAGACGATCAAATGGGTGTGGTACGTGAAACGGTATTAGTGTTAAGCGGTAGTGCCTATTCGTTTGAGTATTACAAGTCTAAAAAGAATAATGATGCAGCAGAGAGCAGTGTATCCGTTGAGCAAGTCACGATTGTGACGGCGGCTAATGATGCGTATCTGTCCCAATCCGTGGGTATTGCTGAGGGTGTTGAACTTGCCAAAAACCTTGCTAACCACCCTGCTAATGTTTGTACACCTGCTTACCTTGTTGATGTTGCTGAAGATTTAAGTAATAGCTTTGATGCTGTTTCTCTTGAGGTATTAGAAGAAACTGAAATGGAAGCGCTTGGCATGGGGGCGTTTATTTCCGTGAGCAAAGGCAGTAAATTGGGCGGAAAATTAATCGTGTTGCAATACAACGGTGCCGATAAAGAAACCCCAGCGGTTGCACTGGTGGGTAAAGGGATTACCTTTGATACAGGTGGTATTTCGCTCAAGCCAGGTGCCAATATGGATGAAATGAAATTCGATATGGGCGGTGCTGCAAGTGTTTTAGGCACAGTACAGGCGGTTGCGAGTATGCACTTACCTATTAATCTTGTTGCTGTGGTTGCTGCTGCTGAGAATATGCCAAGTGGCGATGCAAGCAAGCCTGGGGATATTGTGACCTCTATGTCGGGTAAAACCATTGAGGTATTGAATACGGATGCCGAAGGCCGTCTTGTATTGTGTGATGCCTTGACCTATATAGCAAAATACAATCCAGCGGTGGTGATTGATATTGCAACCCTTACGGGGGCGTGTATCGTTGCATTAGGGCATCATATCAGTGGTTTGGTGAGTAATGATGACACCTTAGCCACTGATATTATGCAGGCAGGTGATATGTGTCGTGATGAAGCATGGCGTTTGCCAATGAATGCTAAATATACCAAGCAGCTTAAAAGTGAATTTGCTGATTTAGGTAATATTGCTGCGGGGGGTGGCGGTACTATTACCGCAGGGTGTTTCTTATCTGAATTTACCAAAGATTATACATGGGCGCATCTTGATATTGCAGGGACTGCATGGAAAGGTAAGGCGGCTACAGGTCGTCCTGTACCCCTATTAACCCAGTATCTTATTAATTATAGTCGCTAATTAACCGATACCAACAGACTAAAAATGACCCAAATTACGTTCTATGTTTGTCAAGCAAGCACGTTAAAATCAAGGCTATTGCTTGCTTGTCGTTTAACTGAAAAAGCACGCGAACATGGGATGTCAGTCTATATCCACATGGATTCTGAGCGTACAACAGAGCGTATGGATGATTTTCTTTGGGAGTGGTCTGATACGAGTTTTATTCCTCATGCGATAGCACCTGACTCAACGGTTAAGGTGTTATTGGGGGATGATGATTTCTCTGAAGAGCCGATGGAAAAATGTGATTACTTAATTAACCTTTCCAATACGATTCCTGCCTTCTTTACGCACTTTAAACGTATGGCTGAAATTCTTGATCCAAGTGAGGAAAATTTACGTGACGGGCGGCAACGTTATCGGTTTTATCAGGAGAAAGGGTATCAATTAGACTATCATCAGTTGTAAATTTTCTTTATCAATAAAATAAATAAAAAAAGAAATTTAGGTGTTAATTTTAGTGAGTGATAAAAAGTTGCGACATAGGCTTTGTTACTGACTATGCTTAGCGCATTTACACGATAGATATTCAGATAATTATATTCACACTAACGAACCCAGCCATGTGGATTATTTTTAAATCAGCAGGAACTCGCTACGCTCAAACATGCTTC
>CAYNGN010000069.1:0-8714 GCA_964396615.1 uncultured Thiothrix sp.
ACCCGTTGGTTAATATCATCCAAAACCATACGGTTGTTATTCAGTGCATTAGCACCAAAAGTCCCCACGACCAAAAGAAGTGTTAACGGAATCAGAATCAACATCGTAATACGTCGTGATACCGAGAGCTTGTCTAGAAAATATGTGCGTCTTTTTATAGTGTTTGTCATGTCTATTTCCCCTGAATTAGTTGGCTTGAGCTATTCTTTGTTCTAACAAAACATTCCAGTTGGTTTTTTTCAATGGAACCCATTGACCCTTTGATAATGCCGTTAATACAACCAAATCAGAACCTTGATTATCATCAGTGAAATCCATCTCTAAGCCGCCAAGATTAAATTTATGCCCTCTCAATGCCGCCATTAAATTGTCACGGGTAATGGGCTTGTTTTCTCTTGCTGCTGGCACTTCATTTTTATTAGCATCACTGCCCTTGCTAATTTTGCTATTTTTGCCATTCTTTTTGCTCTTACCCGTCGTACTCGCAACCCCTTTTTCTTTCGGCTGTAGTTGTTGCAAACCGTAAAGCAGTAACTTGCCGACAATATAACCTTCCTGAGAGACATAGCCGTAATCTTTCCCCAAATCTCTACGAGCATCTTTAACAATCGCTAAATCGCTATCCTGTAATGGAACAACTTGCGTCATAATCACATTCTTTTTAACACCAAAATTTTTCAACGATGCAGAAAGATTGCCTGCACCCGTAAAGGAAACCGCACTATAAACCCATGCCTCGTTTTTACTCTTTGCATAAGCAATAAAGCGTGAAATAGACGCGTAAGCACCAACCGTAACAATGAGGCGACAAGATGTTCCTTGCTTCTTCTCCCATGCTTTCAATGAGTCATAACCTGCACGCGCGGTAAACGTGTTTCGTGCATAGACACCCACAGGACCGACACCATTACGTTTAGGTCTATCACCTTTCATGTTAATAATTTTATCTAAGGTTAAAATAACGGAGCTTGATGCACTTGTATTATTCAGTGCCTTACGAATACCCTTAATACCTGCCATGCCATAGGCATCATTCTGTACATAAGCGCAGATCCCCTCAGATTTCACGCCATTTTTCAGCGCTGACTCAATCACTGCTTTTGTTTCTTGTACATAGCTCGCGCGGTAATTAATAACATTAGGATTATTATCACGTAATAAACCTGCACCCGTAAAAAAGCCAATGGCAGGAATGTTATTTTGTTCCAAAATAGGTAAAGATACTTTTGCTGTCGGCGTACCCACATTACCTGCAAATAAGAATACTTTCTGCTCAACCAATGCTTTTGTTGCCGCCCCCGTTTTTACAGGATTATAAGAATCATTCAGCGCAACAAAACGGATTTTTTTCCCTGAAATGGTTTGATCTTTCAACGCAGCTTCTATACCTGCTTTCATACCTAAACCCAAACCACTAGAACGTCCTTCCAAATCCATGACACCGCCAATTGTAATTTCGGATTGGCCAACACCATCTTCACTATAAGCATACCCTGATAATGCTTGAGTCAATGCAAGTAGCCCCAATTGCAGTTTGGAGTATAACGCTCTTAGACCTTGTCTCCGGTGGTCTGGTCATTCTGCTGAATTTGTTATCACATGGTATTTATTAGTTACCAACATTATTTAACATGAGTTAAGTGATTATATTTATGAGTTTTTCAGTTGTCTGAGTAATTCTGAATGATTTATCTCATAAATAATGTTTTTTTCATTTTTCAATGCTTTTTTTAGCCATATGGGTGATTTTTTAGCGACAGGAGCATCAATATAATGATCGATGGAAATAACGTCTGGAAGTTTGTCTATTTCAAATACAATAGGCGCATGATTCTTATGTTCCAGCATCATTAGTTTCTTGTTTTGCGACTCAGCATATCTTCCTGTTTTTAAAAAAATATGCATATTCACAACAGGCATAATATTACCTCTAATGCTGGTCACTCCAGAACACCATTCAGGCGCATAAGGTACATCATTAATCGTAAACGCATATAAATTTTCTACCTTAATACTTTCCTCAAGTAGAAAATTAAATAGACCGACCGTATAAAAAAAACGAGTCTGATGATAAGATTTATTTTTTTGAGAAGGTTGGAGTAATTGTGATGGTTTAAATACTGTTTCAGTATTTAAAACATTTATATCATCCATAGCAGTTATGGTATTCATTTAAATAACACTTATTTTTATTATTAATTATTGAGATTATTATTGGGCTTAATTCGCCCTCTCTATTCTCACCCGTAATTATTTATAATTATAAGAAATTAAGGGTAAAATCAGCTACAAAGCGTTGAACTATACGAATTAAAAAGTTGCTACCTTAGTAAGTACCTCTGAATCCTTAAAAGGCTTTACAATATAATCTGTTGCACCTAAGCGTTTCGCCCAATGTTTATCAACAGGGTTGGCTTTACTGGAAACCATAATAATAGGAATATCGGTTAATGCAGGATTTTTTCTGATGCTTCGACATGCCTTATAACCATCACCATCTGCCATAACAATATCAAGCATTATCATATCAAAATTCAATTTTTCACTGAGTTCAATCGCCTGATTACCAGAGTTTGCGGTAATTGTCAGATAGCCCGCTGTTTCAAGTATGGATTTTAGATGGAGCAGTTGAGTTTTTGAGTCATCAGCAATGAGGATAGTCTGTTGAGCCATTGTTTAGATTCCTTTTTGTAATCATATTTAGTCATAGAAATATACTATTTAATGATAAATAAAGATAATAATTGTGATAAATGGATTTTTTATAGGCTGGGTTCTCAACCCAGCCTACAAAAAACGTTCCCTCTTAAATTGAGAGCAAAAAATAACAAGTGGTACTCGCCTTAGTCCAACCGCACGCCAAAATCTAATATCAGTGTACCTCCTGCTGGAACAGTAATAGAAGCACCACCAACACTGCCACCTGTAATCGAGCCATCTTGCCCTGCTGCCCCTCCCGCTAGATTACCTGCTGATACATTGGGTACCGCTCCACCCTGATAAAACGTAGTAAACGAGGGAGCCGCATCATCAATACGCACATTATTGACAGGGACTGCACCTTTATTCGTTGCGGTGAGACGATACATCACACACGCTCTAGGGTTCACCTGAAACTCGGATGTCACATACCCCGAATCAGCAGTACCATCACAATTACTATCAGGCGCTTGTTGCTTCAAAATACTGACTTTTGATTTACTTACTGTCGTAACATCCTGCACTTGAGCCGTTAATGGCACACCTACACACGTATTAGCCACACCATCGTCTTGCTTTCCCGTAACCGTAACCGTACGGGTATCTTGACTACCTAAGGGGGCATTAGCAGGTGCAAAAAGTTTAATCAGTAAGGGGAAGCTTTCACCTGAGTTCAGTGTTTGATCCGTAAGCGCTGTATCATTACCATCAAGTTCGCCATTATTATTGACATCATCATAGACAATAGATGTCCAACCCGCCTGTGTTTGATCCGTGGTCAGCGCAACATTAATACACTCAAGCAGCATATTCCCATTATTACTCACTAAATGCGCATAGGTAATACTACTGCCTGGCTCAACTTGTCCAATCTGACTTGGCTCAATGCTTAACGCTGGTAGCTTAGAGACAATCACCGCATCATGCTTAATATCACTCGCACCCGTAATCGCTGAATAGGCTTTAAAGTAAACAGAATGTGTAACCCCATCAGCTTGTGCATCAGCGGGTACACTGACAACTGCACAAACTTCCTCCGCATTCCCTGCTCGAATAACCGCAGTACGACTAATCACCTGACCTAATTTACGACAACTCCCTGCCCCCCCTTCACGATGAAAAACCACGCTCCAATTCGTATCAAATGTACCTGCCACGAAATTGCTATTACTAAACTGCAATTGATAACTACGCGCAACTGCACTGGTATTATTCACAAATAAGCGGAAAATCGCTTGCTCACCAGGTGCAACGGTTTCTGTGGTTAATGCTGCTGCGGTTGCCCCTACACCTACACCCAATACATCTGCTTGTCCAACGGCAGCGTTATTAGTCAAATCAACACTATCAATGGTAATTGCATCAAGATGATCCGTGACAGAATTAGCAATACTAGAATCAATCGAAGAAGTTGCTGTTTTAGTCACATTAAACCCATTACCACTATTATTACCACTTGCATTGGTTGGTAAAACGGCTTTGAGTACCACTTTATAGAAATCACCTACATCCAACGGCCCTGTATCAACAACACTATTTATATTGCTGTCTAATAAGGGCGTAAAACCATCCGACTTATACAATAAGAACACCGTGCCTGATGGGAAAGTACTCCCTGCAGTATCAATACTAATATCAAAGGTATCCGTCGTATTACCCGTATTCCAAATGATATTATCAAAACTCACCGTTGCCCCTTGTGCAGCACTAGCAACTGTCACAGGTTCAGCAACACCATCAGTATCATCGGTATCAGAGCCATTAGCCACAACATCAGGCATCGCGATAATTTCAAAGGGCACACGGTTAGTAACAGCAGATGGGATATCAGTAGCACCATTGTTATAGGCAAACTCAGCAATATTCACTAACGTACTGGCAGCAAGCCCTGCATCAATCATAACTTGGAAACTAACGCTTCCCGAAGCCCCCGCATCAACACTGGCAATAACAGCGGCTACTTGATTACTGTTAAACGGCAAACGAGTACAACTATTATCATAAGCACAATAAATAATTCCTGCTTGTGCCTCTTCATTTTCATCGGTAAGTGACACTGCCCCCTCGCTCCATGCTGCTTGATTAGCGAGGTAGCTCATCCCCACAGGCAATGCATCTATTAAGGTCACATCTGTGGCAGCCACTGCACCTGTATTTTTATAGCTCAAGGTAACCGTATAAGCACCACTTGGTGAAGCACCTGACGTTGCACTAAGACTTTTAGTAACCTCAATAATCGCTTTATCTGACACGGTAACGGTATCGGTATTGGTTTGTTGTTGATCACTATCAAAATCACTCTCACCTTGCACGCTTAGCTGGCCATCTTGTCCGTCTGTTGCTGCTGAGGGTATCGCTGCGGCAACGACAAAATAAAACGCCTCTTCAGCACTTAACAAACTCGTAGAGGTAATGGCTGTTGTACTATCAGGGAGTCCATTTTGATCAGCATCGGCATACATTAATAAGCTATCAAAATCGTAAACATCCCCCGCATTATCAGTAGCCGTTAAACGAAAGGTATCATCCCCATTACCTGTATTAGTCAATACATGTGGGAAGTAAACACTATTACCTGCGGCACCAAGACGTGATTGGTCTTGCACCAAGGTCATTGCCCCTACTTGTTGTATCAACGTTTCAACAACATTAGAGGTTGCTACTTGCTCAATCCCTCCTGCATCTTTATAACTCGCAGACGCTTGGTTTTGAATTAACGTCCCCGCCAGAGGGGGAGCCGCCTGTAAGGTTAAGGAAAAGAGCAAACTCGCTATAAAAAGCCAAATTGCCAAAGAATAATGTCGTTGTTCATCATACATGGTAGTGCCTATTATTTTTATTATTCAGAGCCTTATTTCACAGGTAACGGTGGTGTAAAGCCTGTTTGCTTTGGCTTAATCTCCAATGCCAACGGTCTACCACTATGATCTAATAGCATCAATTCGACCCGTCGGTTAATACTTCGCTCAGACTTTGAGTTGCCTAGGATAGGTAATTCTTCGCCCAAAGGTGAAAGCAAAATACGTTCTCTGCTAATACCTTGTTGCTCCATATAGACCACCACTGCATTCTGTCTTCTCAATGCCAACTGGTGGTTATAACGACTGCTGCCTTTAACATCGGTAAACGCCTGTATATTGACTTTTAACTCAGGTTTTTTCACCAATATTGCCACGTCTTTAGCTAGACGCTCCGTTTCTTTCGCCTCTAATGTTGCTAGATCAAAGCCAAAATAAACCGCTGGCTCCCAATGCAAGCCCGCAATACCTTGCTTCTCTATTTGCTTAACGATTTTAACCTTAGTAATCACTTTTGCTTCGGGTAGATCACAGGTTTTGTCATATTTGGTAAACAGTTGATCCTGTGTTGCGCAGCCTGATAAGACACTAGCACTCACGCTTACCACCCCTAATAAGGTGGCTAATAGAGCGGCTCTTTGTAATTTATTGTTATTATTATTCATTAGTATTCTCATTTAAACCAGTTCTTAACCTTACTCAATAGACTTTCGTCATTATCATCATCGCTTTGTGGTTCCACACGACCATCATCCTTATCGGTTATCCACGCAAAGTCCTTTTCATCAAACTTATATTGTAAACCTGCATAAATACCTTGCTTGTTGTAGCCCTCAGAATCCAAATCATCTTCAGCAAAGCCTTTAACGTTATACCCAATGCCTACACGCAGGTTCTTTCTCACCAAATAGTTTGCACCTAAACCAACAGAGTATTGTTTTTCACCAAAACGATTGGTTGCCAATACACCACCATGTAAATCAACATCCCAACGGTTGGTCACATCCCAAATATAACGTCCATCAAGCAGTATTGCTTCAGAGGTAGAACTAATCCCACCTTTTTCACATTTCTCGGTTTTCCCTGCTATACGACCTGAGAGGGTTTTATCTTTGTCGGTTTCATAGTTCTGATGAGTAGAAAGAATATGCGCACTACAGTCGCCCTCATCATCAAAGCCACGTTCTTCTTTATTTTGATATAAAAACAACATGTTATGTTTATTATCCGACCGTGGACGACTGGCAAGCCCGACAGAGAAGACATTACTGTATTGCGTTGACCCTTTGCTTGGGTTAGTAATACGCAATGTATCTTTCACTAAAGCGCCCCAACGTTCATCAATACGTGAAACATACGTCCCTTCTGCGCCATAATAATCACGTGTATCATCATGGCGTGCTTCAAGGCGTGCAAGCTTACGGCTATTGGTATCACGAACATCTTTTACCCCAAGGGATACAGCAACAGAGTCATTGGTAGCACCTTTCAACCCCGTTACTAACTCAACACGAGGCGATAATGATAAGCCTTTTTTCACTTCATACGTGCCACGAATTCCTGAAGCTGCTTCCATATCACGACTATCAATCGCTCCCCGTAAACGATATTCCGAATACACGCTGGTATTTTCCATCACTTCGGATTTAATCCCAAGTGATAAGGTGTCACGCTCTTCTGAGCTACTGAGACCACTGACACCAGAGAGACTATTAATCCGTTCAGCACGTCCATAAATACTGATCTTGTCATGCACTTGAATATCCGATCCCAAGGCAATACGTTTACGATCGATATTACCAATGTCCTGTTCGTATTCGGCAGAGATATTACCTTTACGACCCGCAATATCAATGGGACGCTTTGCTCCCACAATCACCGTGTTAAGGCTGTCATTATCCGCTGAGTTTTTCTGCTCAATATGACGTACACCGCCTTTTAAGGTCCATTCACCTTGACGAATATCACTGGTTACGCCAATACTTTGTTGTATGGCATCACTACTCTGATCTTTACTATGTAAGCCTTCAATATTCACTGATACGGTGTCATTGATACGCTGTTTATGCGTAATAGTCGCTTCTTCACGCCCTGCTGAAATACCTCCTGAGGCATTATCATAACCTGTCCCTGCACGACCATACTTAAGGATAGTACTCGCATCAGCGTTCCATTTTTTCTCTACGGCTAAACGTGCGGCTTCACCCTTCTTTTTCGTTGCATCTTGATGCTCCATTGCTGCCGCACTCGCGGTTATGCGTAAGTCATCCTTTTTATATTCTATTGAAACCCCTGCAATATTTTTACCATCGGTTGTGTGTTCATCCATCAAATAGCTTGCACCAATGCGTAGTTCTTCACTAAGTTGGTGACTAATACGTGCGCCTGCTACGGTATACGCATTACCATTGGTTTCAACATCGTAAGTGATACGGATGAAAACAGGGTTAGCCTCATCATCTTGGAACGGGATACTGTCAGTAAAACTCAATTCACCTGTCAAATGATCCAAACGGTATTCACTAAAGCGGGTTAGTTGACGGGTATATACCGCCACGCCAGACTCATTAGTAGCATCAAAGCTGTCTCTAGAATAAGTCACCATCTCCACTACTTCACTATTTCTAATAATGGGATGGATACCAATATGGTAATTTAATGCGGTTCCTTGTCCACGAATTTCTTCAGTAATGTGATTATCTTCAGGACGTGAGGCATACATCTGCACACGGGTCTTGCCATTATCAACAACACCATTAATCCCTGTCAAACTACGTTGCACCCGTGCAACATCATCATTACCTTGGGAATCCGTTAAATAATCCCCCCACATAACGCTGTTTTTGCCTTTTTCAAGCTTGGCATACACTTTGCTGCGACTTTGGGCTTCATAACCACGTTGTGAGTCATCACCATAAAGTGGGTAATGGCTATTAGGGTTAATATCGCGGAAACGTTCGCCATCCGTTTCTTTGTCACTATCATAAGACAATGTGACATGGGCATCGCCTTTAATACGTCCTTTGATGAAAAAAGCAGCACGTGCATCAATCACCGATGTATCTTGTTCACTGGCTGGCGCACGATCAGCACTATTATTAGAAAAACGGCTGCTTCTACCCCTAATATCAATCAGTCCTACTGCCATTAAAGGGCGCAATGGCACAGTCTGGGTCACTTTACTCTCTGCTTTTAGCTCACCGTCATAAGCTTGTA
>CAYNGN010000070.1:0-4417 GCA_964396615.1 uncultured Thiothrix sp.
TTTAACAATACCGCGAATATTGTTAACCACAAGAGTTGCCAATGCTTCACCATCAACATCTTCAGCAATAATAACTAAAGGACGACCTGCTTTATTCACTGCTTCCAGTGTTGGTAAAAGATCGCGAATATTGGAGATTTTTTTGTCATGTAGCAAAAGGAAAGATTCCTCATGCTCGGCACTCATATTTTGCTGATTAGTCACGAAGTAAGGCGAAAGGTAGCCACGCTCAAACTGCATACCTTCAACTACATCAAGTTCATTTTTGAACGATGTACCTTCTTCAACGGTAATAACACCTTCCTTACCCACTTTTTCCATTGCTTCAGCAATAATGCCACCAATAGAATGATCGGAGTTGGCAGAAATGGTACCCACCTGTGCAATCGCATTGCTATCATCGCAAGCAGTTGAAATATCTTTAAGATGCTCAACAGCAGCTTCAATTGCTTTATCAATGCCGCGCTTTAAATCCATTGGATTCATACCTGCAGCAACCGCTTTCATACCTTCACGCACAATCGCTTGTGTGAGTACAGTCGCTGTTGTTGTTCCATCACCTGCAACATCAGACGTTTGGCTAGAAACCTCTTTCACCATTTGTGCGCCCATGTTCTCAAAACGATCTTCAAGTTCAATTTCTTTCGCGACGGATACACCATCTTTAGTGATCGTAGGTGCGCCAAATGACTTTTCTAAGACAACATTACGCCCTTTAGGACCCAGCGTTATTTTTACTGCATTTGCTAAGATATTAACGCCATTAACCATGCGACTACGTGCGTCTTCACCAAATAGTACTTCTTTTGCACTCATTGTTTTTATTCCTTTTACTTAGTTCTTTAATGCCACTCGTCGCTCTATACCTTTAAAACAGCAAAGAGGTAGCACTCTAATTTATGTATTCGTCTATTTTGTCTAGTGATATCTAGACAGGCTAAAAACTAGCCTTCGATAACCGCAAGAATATCCTCTTCTTTCATCATTAACAGTGCTTCACCTTCTACTTTGATTTCAGTACCTGCATACTGACCAAACAATACGGTATCGCCTGTTTTTACATCCATCGCACGCACATCGCCAGAATCAGTGATTCTGCCATGACCCGCAGCAATAATTTCGCCACGATTAGGTTTTTCTGTCGCACTATCAGGAATAATGATGCCACCAGAACTAGTACGTTCTTCTTCCGTACGGCGAACGAGTACACGGTCGTGTAAAGGACGAATTTTCATAATATTTCTCCAAAGTAAATCAAGATAAGACAAACCTCTTCAAGTCGAATGCTGGCTTGTCATTGATAAAATTTAGGACTGAGAGAACAGATGGTTTAGAGTAAAGCGTCAGCTAACATAGTTATTTATAACATTTACTATTAATCCTAGCAGGCACAATAGAGGTAATTTATGTTAACAATAACACCCAAACACCACAAAATTAGCACTCAGTCTTAATGAGTGCTAAGTATAAGAACAAAAAAATGGAATTCAAGGGTAGAAAAGTAGTATTTTTTGGATAAAGGTCTACAAATGAGAGCAAGAGGCTTTCATGGAGTAATTAGAATGGGTAAGTTATTTCATGCGTATCCCTAAGCATGTATTTATTTCATGCAACACCTTAACCTTATGTAGACTTTGAAGGTTCAATATTGCCCTTATAAATCAACCCTTCTGTTGGCTTAGTAACCTTACTCCCTTTAACTTCAAAACTAATACCAAACATATGAGCTTCCTCAATACCTTTCCAGTTTTTTGGTGTAAGCTTCATTTGCAAACCTGTTTTGGCAAGCACTCCCAAGCCCATAATGGGCTCAGCAGGGTTTTTAGGGACACACCAAAAATACATTTGCTTGCCCTCTGGCACTTCAGTTTTCCCTGCAGGTGAAACATGTAGCTTCATGCTTTCCTTACTAGCCAATGCGGTAAACATAATTTCCGCATTCTGAGCAACAAGATTACAGGAATAGGCTGGAAAATTTTGTGTGACATTGACAAAAACAAGTGATACCAGTAACACAAAACTTGCGGTTGCTGCTATAAAACTTTTGGCGGTAAAAATATGCCACCAAGGGCTCTCTTCATCGCTTGATGTTACGCCTTTTGACGGATGAGACGCTATCTCTTCTGTGTCAAGCTGTGCCTCAATATTTTTCCACACCTGATCTGAGGGCTTTTCTTCAGGCAGATAAGTGGCTAATTCTGCAAATTTATGATCATATTCCTCAACGACCACCTGTAAAAAAGGATGTTGTTGCATTAGACACTCAAAGCGTTTTCGTGCATAACCATGCATCGTGCCTAGAGAATACTCTAATGCTAAGCGTTCATATACATCAGGATTTTTATAACGTTTCATTGTAAACATACTCGTAATTTTTCAAGCCCTCGTCTAATCCATGCCTTAACCGTTCCCAACGGCCTATTTAATTTCACCGCCAGTTCTTGGTGTGTATGACCATAATAATACGATAATAATATGCATTCTTTCTGTTCGGGCTGTAATTCATCTAAACATTTCATTAAGCCTCCTACATCTTGGTCAATAGCAGTGAAGGCTTCAGGCTCTAACTCAACAGAAGCAAAATTAGCACCTTCATAAACGGTTTCTATTTCTTGTGGTCTTGCTTTCAATGTCCGTAGCTTATCCAACGATTTATTGCGTGTAATCGTCGCCATCCATGTCATTGCTTTGCCTTTATGCGGATTATACAGATGCGCACTATTCCATATTTTTAAAAATGACTCTTGTAGTATTTCCTCAGCTAAACCAGATTGTTTCAAAAACCGCAACGCCAAACTATACAGTTTAGGCGAACAGGCTTTGTATAATTCTTGAAACGCTTTTCTATCCTTATCTACACAGCGTAATAAAAGCTCGTTATAGTTATCTTCCATTGGTTTTTTCGATCATCATATAATTTTGAAAGATAAGTATATAAGTTCAAACCTTACTTCAACAACCTTAGCTGTTAGGATATTAAGTTTGTCTTATTGGAAGTTAATACGTGAAATGAAGGATATGGATGCATAAAAAATTAGCTTTCCATTTATTACGACATACCAAAAAATTTGCTTATGAGGGAGAAAATCGCAAATATTCAATCACCTCTGCCCGCTTTCCTCGGAATACAACCCGATCCATTTTCTTGCTTAACTGATAATCGTACATAGGATCATAATACTCAATAAGCAAAGCATGCACCCAACCTGCATGTGCTTCTGCATCGCCCGTCTTCTCATGTACTACAAGTGCTTGCTCAACTTGACTCTTAAGCAAATGATAACGTTCTCCCCCTAAGCGTTTTTGAATTTTACTTAGGTTTGTCAACATTCTCGTTTTGTAATAAGCAAACCCCTGCTCCTCGCCATACACTTGCTTAAAATCTTGCAGCATATCAACCGCATATTCTTGAATACTCATTTGCAAACGCTTTTCATTACTTACTTCCATCTGCACAATCGGTGACATGGCCATTTTTTGCTGTAAGTTAACTGGTAAATGACATGCGCCTATATTTCGTCCTTCGTCTTCCAATACAATCGGCCCACCTTTCTGCTCTTCATGTTAAAGTAGTTCAATAGCAAGATTATTCTCGAAGTTAATCTGTGTCGGCTGTGGCGTTGCACACGCGCCAAAGGCAGAACCACGATGATTAGCCAGTCCTTCCAAGTCAATCATACTGTCGAGTTGCTTAAGAACACGTGTTTTTCCTGAACCCGTTTTACCGCCAATAATAATAAACGTTGTTGACTTAATCAGTCGCTCACTTTGCTTAATTAAATAACGCCTCATTGCTTTATAGCCACCTTCAACACGTGGGTAAACAATACCTGTGTGTTCGGCTATCCACGTTTGACTTATTTTTGAACGCATCCCACCACGAAAACAATACAATACTCCCTCAGGATTTGATTGTATAAATGTCTGCCAGTTTGCGATACATCGCTGACGTTTTTCAGGAGTGAGTAATCGTTCACCTAACAAAATGGCCGCATCCTGCCCTTGTTCTTTATAACAAATACCAATCTGATGACGCTGTTTATCATTCAGCAATGGCACATTGGTTGTATGCGGAAATGCACCGTGCTGATATTCAATAGCAGCACGAACGTCAAGCAGTGCGGTATCGTGGGTAAATAAACTATGTAGGTCAGTAATAACAGGCAGATCAGACCGAATTAGCGTACTCATTATTATTCTACTAGCACTAAAGGCGCATCAGGAGAGGCATCTGTTACTTGCATATAGCCAATAGCTTCTAGTAAAAGCCCTGCTTTTTTTGCAACCATAAGAAACGTCTCTTTTTCAGCTGCTTTTACCATGACGAGCAGACCGCCACTGGTTTGTGGGTCACATAAAATTTGCTGTTGGCGTTCTGTTAATTCACACAAATATTCACCATAACTTTCATAATTAC
>CAYNGN010000070.1:4471-4721 GCA_964396615.1 uncultured Thiothrix sp.
GGGTAACAAGGGAATTGCATCAAATGTTAATACTGCTTGTAAACCACTGCCTTCGCACACTTCTCTTAAGTGACCACCTAGACCAAACCCTGTTACATCCGTCATTGCTGTTACTGCATCAAGGGCTGCAAACTCGGTACCAACACTATTGAGTGTACACATCACATTGGGAGCAATATCAGCATGTTCTGGCTGTATTTTTTTCTGTTTTTGCGCGGTACTTAAAATACCAATACCAATGGGTTTAGTA
>CAYNGN010000070.1:4738-8698 GCA_964396615.1 uncultured Thiothrix sp.
GATCACCGGTTTGAGCCGTATTATTTTGTTTAATCTCATTCGTATTAACAATACCTGTTACCGCCAAACCAAAAATAGGTTCAGGTGTATCAATACTGTGTCCACCCGCCAAAGGTATACCTGCCTGCTGGCAAACACTTCGCCCTCCTTCAATCACCTGCTGTCCTACCTCAGCAGGGAGCTTGTCTAATGGCCAGCCAAAAATAGCAATCGCCATAATGGGTTTTCCGCCCATGGCATAAACATCACTAATTGCATTCGTGGCTGCAATTTTGCCAAAGGTATACGGATCATCGACAATCGGCATAAAAAAATCAGTTGTGCTAATAATTGCGGTGCCATTCCCTAAATCACATACAGCCGCATCATCACGTGAAGCATTGCCAACCAACAAGGCTGGGAAATCCATAGAGGGAAGGTCTGATTTTAGAAGTGTATCCAGTATTTTTGGTGAAATTTTACAACCACATCCTGATCCGTGGCTATACTCTGTCATGCGTATAATCGTGTCCATAATGTTCTACCTACAACGCTATCCATAGTAACAAGCGGGCATCATACCGATTAGAGAGAAGAAAATGCAAAGCATTACTGTTTATGTCAGTATTTTGCCGTTTATTTCACTCTTCCCAAACACTTGCAGGTATCAATCATTTTCAAACAGTATTAACTGTGTCATCACTGAGTAAACTATAGTTAATACCCCACACACCCTTTTGGAGAAAGTTATGCGTTGGAAACCGCGTGTTGTTGTTGCGTCTATTATCGAACGCCATGGAAAATATTTGATGGTCGAAGAACAAATTGATGGCATAGACGTGATTTCACAACCTTCTGGTCATATCGAACCTAACGAAGAAATTTTACACGCTGTTAGCCGTGAAACATTGGAAGAAACACCATGGCGTTTTAAACCCTCAGCATTGGTGAGTATTGCCCACTTGCTAAACCCTGATACTAACCGTATATTCATCCGCTTTACCTTTACAGGTGACCTTATTGAGAAGGTACAAGGTTATGAGATTGACGCTGATATACACGCAACAAAATGGATGAGTTATGAGGAAATTAAAGTCAAACAACAACCACACTGGCGTAATGTCTTGGTTATGCAGTCATTGGATGCCTATCGTGCGGGCTATCGCTATCCACTGGAGATTATCAATACCTTGCAGGCAGATAACACATGTCTAGAACAAAACGGGTCATTGTTGGTATCTCAGGCGGGGTAGATTCATCCGTTGCTGCCTTATTGTTACTGGAACAAGGCTATGCGGTAGAAGGCTTGTTTATGAAAAACTGGGAGGAAGATGATACTGAAGCGTATTGCTCTGCTGCTGAAGATCTGCATGATGCCCAATCTGTTTGTGACCAACTGGGCATAAAGCTGCATACCGTAAACTTTTCTGCTGAATATTGGGATCGTGTTTTCACCTATTTTCTACACGAATATAAATCTGGGCGCACGCCTAACCCTGATATTATGTGCAATAAAGAAATTAAATTTAAAGCCTTTTTAGAGTATTCCTTGGATTTAGGGGCAGATTGTATTGCTACAGGTCACTATGCGCGTATTCAACAGACAGGTCACTATTTTCAGATGCTAAAAGGCATTGATAACAATAAAGACCAAAGCTATTTTCTGTATACCCTTGGGCAAAAAGCCTTATCACGTAGCTTGTTTCCTGTTGGTGAACTGGAAAAATCAACGGTACGTACATTGGCAGCAAAAGCAAACTTTAGTACTGCACGTAAAAAAGACAGTACGGGAATTTGTTTTATTGGCGAACGTAAATTTAAAGCTTTTTTGCAACGCTTTTTGCCCGCACAACAAGGGAACATTACGGACTCTGAAGGTAATACGATTGGTGAACATAGCGGTTTAATGTATTACACCTTAGGACAACGGCAAGGTCTAGGCATTGGTGGAATTAAAACGGCAAGTGAAGAACCATGGTTTGTGGTTGATAAAGATTTAACAAATAACACCCTTATTGCCGCACAAGGACATCATCATCCTTTATTACTGAAAACACAACTAGAAGCCTCACAATTACATTGGGTCTTAGCCAAGCCGCCCAGTACAGCATTTAACTGCAAAGCAAAAATACGCTATCGTCAACAAGAACAAGCATGCCACGTTTCAATGACAAAGACAGGCTGTCATGTTGTCTTTGCTGAAGCACAACGTGCTATTACCTCTGGGCAATCCATTGTATTTTACCACGAAGAAAATTGCCTTGGTGGCGGTATTATTGACACGGCAAGTTATTGAGACCTATTGAACGTTAAGCTAATAAGCAGTAAGCTACCCCTCCTTGTGTCAACCTCCTATTCGTAAGATAATACTCTTTCTTATACATGAAGAAATTTTGTGAAAAACTAGCCGCCAATCTATTCTTAGAGTATTTCATTATTGCTCTTATTCTTTTCAATGCACTGATTTTAGGGCTTGAAACGGATAAAACCATTACTCAACACTATGGTGAATGGTTGATACGAGGCAACCAACTCATCCTTGGTATCTTTATTCTTGAAGCCTGTATAAAAATTATTGCTGTTGCACCACGCTATCAAGATTATTTTGCTAATGGCTGGAATCTGTTTGATTTTACGATTATTATTTTGTCAATTATTCCATTTTCTGCCGAATATGCGATGATTGCACGGTTGTTACGTTTACTACGTATATTGCGTCTAGTTTCTAGAGTTGGTCAATTACGTCTGATTGTTGTCACGTTACTACGCTCAATTCCAAGTATGGGACATGTCATGTTACTCATGATGATGTTAATGTATATCTACGCCATTATAGGCTATCACTTATTTCATCAAGCTATCCCCGAAAATTGGGGTTCCTTAGGGCAATCTTTACTCACACTATCCACTATTGCCACATTAGAAGGCTGGCCTGAACATATGGCAAAATGCTTACAAATAACGCCTTATGCATGGATTTATTTTATTAGTTTTATTATCTTCGCCACTTTTATTATTATCAATTTATTCATCGCCATCGTGCTGGATAATATGGAAAAAGCCAAACAAGAAACACTCACTGAAATCAAAGATGACCAAGCAGAACTGTTGCGTGAGTTTTTGCTGATAGAAAATCAGCTAACCTCATTGCGTATGCGTTTATTAAAACATCCTGAAACCACTAACTTCTCCCCTAAAAATAGCAATGATTAGGTTATTAGGTCAATTTAAACAGCTTTTTCTTAAGGGAATTACGCTTTTGTAACATCCACCTTTATGCTACTGCTTTATAGTAATCTAACACCTGAATAATAATGTCTGATTCTGCTAACAACCTTGAAAACCTCATCTTCGATAACCACTTTTCACGTTTACCTAGTGATTTTTACAGTCGTGTAAGACCAAATCCGCTTAAAAATCCCCATCTGGTTAGCTTTAGTGCTGATGCCACTCAACTCATTGGGCTTGATCCAGCAGAAGCACAACGTACTGAATTTATTGACTACTTTAATGGAAAAACACTTTTTTCTGGCAGCGAACCACTTGCAATGTTGTATTCAGGACATCAATTCGGTCAGTATGTCCCTCAGTTAGGTGATGGGCGTGCAATGATGCTGGGTGAAGTAATGCATGAAGGTCAAGGCTGGGAACTGCAACTCAAAGGTTCAGGAGAAACCCCTTACTCTCGTTCAGGTGATGGACGAGCAGTATTACGTTCAACGATTCGTGAATACCTTGGCTCTGAAGCAATGGCAGGGTTAGGTATTCCTACCACACGAGCACTCTGTATTATTGGCAGTGAAGAAGAAGTCTGTCGGGAGCGCATTGAAACGGGGGCAATGCTATTACGCATGGCTCCCTCACATATACGTTTTGGTAGCTTTGAAATATTCTTCCATCGTCGTCAGTTTAAACAACTCAAAATCTTGGCTGATTATGTTATTCAACGCTATTACCCTGACTGTCTGCACAATGACAATC
>CAYNGN010000071.1:0-8674 GCA_964396615.1 uncultured Thiothrix sp.
CTGAAGTGGGTTATATTCGTCAAACGCTCTCTGCTTTTGATCTACAAAAACAACTCAAAGTGATTAAGAAAGAACGTGGCTTTATTATTCCAGCCGTCACAGTGCAGGAAATTATCGCGATACATGGTAAGGCACGTAAGCAGTTCAAGAAAGACACGTTAAAATGGCGAACATCTTACCGCAACTAAAAACTTCTCCCCTGATGATTTAGATGAAGATATTACGGAAGCCGCCAAACCAAGTGCCAACCAACTGGAAGTCAGTGTTGAATTAGACAATAAAGGCACACTAGCACTGGCATGGAATACCACCGAAGAAGCTGCCGAAATTTATCTTGAGAAAGAGACGATTAGTATGGCTTACAACCATCCTATTCGTGAGAATATTTCTGGCACAGTAGAAGTCTCTAGAAGCAAAGATTATGACAACGATAAAAGTAAGGAAGTGATTTTTGCACTGTCGTTAGAGCATTTATAGTTTAGGATTAACACAAAGAACGGGTGGCATATCCTCTAGTGTTGGTATGGCAAGTGCTAGATAAAAGGCTTGCGGAAGTGCTATTGCGATAAAAAACCAAGACTTGCAATACGTGGAGTTGCTACCTAATTGCTCCGTTCTTAATACCCATTTCTGTTGCTTGTCTAAGGTGATGGAGAATTGTTGTAATGGACAAGATAATCCCTTACCCAGTGCTTTTATATAGGCTTCTTTTAACGTCCAGCACGTGAAAAAGCGTTGCTGTTGTTGCTGACTATCTGCACTGGAAAAAACATAATCACGCTCACGCTCAGCAAAGCTATAGTCACATAAAGCCGTTAAATCACTCAGCACTTTATGCCCTTCTACATCAACGCCTATCGCCTGATCACGGCGAATAGCACAGGCGATTAAACCGTTGGTATGCGATAAATTAAATTGCAAATCCGTGTAGTCTGGATTTGCAATAAAAGGCTTGCCATACGCATTATAGCTAAACTGCCATTCCGCAGGAGACACGTTGGCATAACGACTAAGGCATTGACGTAACCCGTTATGTGCTGCTTGATAGTGTTGCCGATCGACATCAAACTTAAACGCAGCAGCACGCTTTTTCTCGGTGGCATCCAAATACTGATCTACCGCATAGTGTTGAATCTCAGCGGCATTTAGCCAATAGAGATGTATTTCGTTAGCGGGAAGCTTGCTACACAAAACGCAACACAAAATAACTCTTCTTACCCCGTTGCAACAAGACAAACTTACCATTAATTAAGTCGGCTTCTGTCAACAAATAGGCTTCAGTAACTTTTTCTTTATTAACTGAGACTGCATTCTCTTTTAAGGCTCTTCTTGCTTCACTGTTCGATTTTAAAAATTGGGTATCCGCAGCCAGTGCAGCAATCAAATGATACCCCTCTCCCTCTGCTAATACACTCATCGAAACCTCGGCCTGTGGCACACCGTCAAACACCTCTAAAAAGGTCTGCTCATCAAGTTGTTTAAGAGCATTGCTGGTTGATTTACCAAATAAAATATTACTTGCACGAATGGATGTTTCCAACGCTTCTGCTGAATGCACCATTGTGGTGATTTCACTGGCCAAACGCTTTTGTAATAGACGTATATGGGGTGCTTGTTGATGTTCAGCAATAAGTGTTTCTATTTCTGCCTGTTCAAGAAAGGTGAAAATCCGAATATACGTTTCGCTGTCTTCATCACTAGCATTTAGCCAATACTGATAAAATTTATACGGTGAGGTTCGTGCTGCATCCAGCCACACATTCCCCCCTTCACTTTTACCAAATTTAGAGCCGTCAGCCTTGGTTATCAATGGGCAGGTAATCGCATACGCTTTGCCTTGTGCCATGCGACGCACCAGCTCCGTCCCTGTGGTGATATTACCCCACTGGTCACTGCCGCCCATTTGTAAGGAGCAGTTATTCTGTTGATACAAATGTAAAAAGTCATACCCTTGTACAAGTTGATAGGTAAATTCGGTAAAGCTCATGCCCTCCGAGCCACCGCTAGAATCATCATGACTAATTCTATTTTTTACCGAATCCTTCGCCATCATGTAATTGACGGTAATATGCTTACCTACATCACGAATAAAGTCTAAAAAGGAAAAACTCTTCATCCAATCATAATTATTGACCATCAACGCGCCATTTTTTACCTCGGCATTAAAATCGAGGAAATGGGCTAACTGTTTTTTGATTGCTTCTTGATTATGACGCAACGTCGTTTCATCTAATAAATTACGCTCTGCTGATTTACCTGAAGGATCACCAATCATCCCTGTTGCCCCTCCGACCAACGCCACAGGCTTATGTCCACAGCGTTGAAAATGTGCCAACAACATAATCGGTACAAGATTACCAATATGCAAAGAATCAGCCGTTGGATCAAAGCCCACATAAGCACAACGCATTGCTTCCATTAAGTGTTTATCTGCACCAGGCATTACATCGTGAATCATTCCACGCCAACGTAATTCTTCGATAAAATTTTTCATAGTTGCTACTTTGATAAGTCCGTAAAAAATTATCCTGAATTATATAGCGAAAACTTCAGCGCTTGAAGAAAATGAAGTAACGGATACAAGCTGTTACACCTACGCAATGAGAACTCGCAATTGTTCCTTCACATACTTCATTGGCAATCTCTCCTTCCTCACCTGTTTTACTCTGTGTCTGTAAGGTATAAATCCAGTCACGTATGGCAGCAAAGTTTTTCACCTGTTGCATTGCGGTTGGTTTACGGAATGTAATTAGCCACGGAAACAATGGCTCATGTGTTAAAGCGGCTTTCAATACTCGTCCACTTTGCCAGAGTTTTTGGGCTTTTTTGCGAATTTCAGTTGGCGTAATCATGATTACAAAAACAACGTTGTCTATGTTGCCGCTTTCGCTTTCTCCTGCTGATACTCATCAATACTTAAATTACGCAGCATTGAATACTTCCCTTCACGGTTATGCACAAAATGAACCCCATGAATATAATCCTCAATCACATGAATCTTTTGTAATGGCGTAACAATCAATAACTGCAAATTCAATTTACGGAATAGCTCTAAGGCATAACGGGTTGATTCATCTGACCCTTTACCAAACGCCTCATCAATCACTACAAAACGGAAGGAACGATGGCTATTCTCGCCTGATTCCAAGCCAAACTGATACGCCAATGCCGAAGCCAAAATGGTATACGCCAACTTCTCTTTCTGCCCGCCTGATTTACCTGCCGAATCGCTATAAAACTCCTTCTCTTCATCATTCTCCTGCCAACGTTCACTCGCAGAGAAATTATACCAATTACGCACATCAATCACTTTCTTTGTCCAACGACGGTCTTGTTCCACCAAGCCTTCACGCCCACGAAAACGCTCCATCATCGCTTTGACATGTAAAAAACGCTCTTCCGTGTATAGCTCATCAGTATCATTCCCCAAGGTGTTACTCAAAATCGCTTTCAAATCACTGCGAAAATCGCGTATATCAACATCCAACGCCAAATTTGCCAACAAAGTAATATACGTGCCACGGCTGTATTCAATTTGTTGTAACGATTGATTGATCGCGGTGATTTTATCCTCAATATGCCGCCGTTCTTTATCCAACTGGCTTTGGAACATCACCACCCCTTGAATTGTTTGCTCATTCAGCATTTTCTTAAAAGTGCCTTCATGGCGTGGTAAATCTTCACTGGCTAAGTTTTGTAACATCGCAGCATATTCATGCCCTGCCTCAAGACGGGCATCACTTTCACTGGTTTCAGCAGGATAATTACGTTTGTAATCCTGCATTTGCTGAATAATACGTTGCGTCAGCTTATCCAATTTCGCCGTATCATTACCAATTGAGGTACTCATCGCCTCACGCATTTCACGTTGGCGTTTACTCAAATTGCGTAAATTCAGCTTACTGTCGCCGACAACCTTATCGTGCCATTGTTGCAAGCGTGTTTCATGTACTTGCATGGCTTCATCGGTCATTTCTGCCGCTTCTGCTTGTGCGTCACTCAGATCATTCGTGGCATTTTGCAACTTATTACTCAACGTCCCTTGTTCGTTTAAAGCACTTTTTTCTTGTTGTTCTTGTTGCTGGCGTTCGGCAATGCTTTTTTCTAATAACAATTGCAGTTGTTGAAGTACATTTGAACTGTTCTTAATCGACTGATATTCTTCTTCAAGCTGTTCAATCGCAATGGTGGATGATTGCCAATCAATACGACTGAACGGTGTGACTTGTTGCATATCACGCAACGCATTATTCTGTTTTCGCAATGTCTGTTGTTGTTGTTCAACCTGTTTAATCAATAAGGTAAGCTTCGCAATCACCTCCGTTAAGGTTTGATGCTGCGCCTCTAACACCGTCAGTTTTTCCTGATTACTCCAGCCTAAGACATAGCGACGACGATCATGAATAGCAAAACGATCATCTTTTTCATGCCGTTGTCGTCCTGCTTTAATTTGTCCATTTTGCGTCAGCGCATACGGATGGCGACGAAAATCAGCCATGCTTTCAGTACATTGGTAATTAAAACGGCTGATCAACGCATGTTCAATCCAGTCATAAAATTCACTTTCGGGTTTAATGCGTACTTTTTCTGCAAGGCTACCCACCTCTGGATTAGTTTTCGCCTGTTTTTCATCATTGATGCGGAAATAAACCAAGCGTCCTTTAAGATGGGTTTTTTCCACATATTGGCTGACCCGCTGATAGTGGCGTTCAGGCACTAATAAACTCAAACCAAAATTATGCAATACCCGCTCAATCGCACCTTCCCAGACAGCTTGCCCTTCATCCACTTGCAACAATTCACCTGCAAACGGCAACTCACTTTCATCTAATTGCAGCGTATCAACTAAGCCTTGGCGAATAGCCAGCGTTTTCATTGGAATATTCGATTTACGTTGTTTTAGCGAGGCAATTTCCTGCGCTAATTTTCCTTGCTCTTTGTGTTGCAAACTGAGTTGAATCGCATGTTGATCACGCTCTTGTTGCTGACTGAGTTCTTTTTCTTGTAAAGCGACTTCCAAACTTGGCAATTGATGTTGATTCGCATAGAACTGTTTTTCATCCAACTGTGCATTCAGTTCGAGTTGCTGACACGCCTTATCGTAACGTCCACAATGCTGTTTAGCGCGTTGTGTTTCTTGCTGCAACTGTTTAATATCACGTTCAATTTCACGTAAACGACGACCGCCTTTATCTTCAATCGTATGGCGCAAATCATTTTCTTTATCACGCAAGGTTTCAATGGACACACTGATTTTTTCTAACTGATGGGTTAATCGCTCACTTTGCTGTTGTAGCGAGGTAATTTGCGTTTGCAATAAATCCTGTTGAAAACGCGCAAACCAACTGGCTAATGCGGTACGTGCCGCACGTAAAGCATGAACATGTTGTTGTAAGGAGGTGTATTTTTCTAAGCCATGACATAACGGAGTAAGCTGTTCAATTTGCAGGCGCGCTTTCAGTACGGCATCATGCAAACGATTAAGATTATCAAAACCGCGCAATAAGGCATCAAGCTGCACTTCGGTTTCGGTTTTTTCCAGCATATGCGTACGCACAAAATCGGTTAAATTGCCCACCGATTTCATCGACACCGTTTGATAGAATAAATCTAACGCTTGCTCCGATTGCAAACCAAAACAGCGTCGAAACAGCGTCGAATATTCACGGAACGTCGGGCTAATAGTGACCTTTTTACGGCGGCGTAAACGCAGTTTTAGCTTATTAATATCTCCGCCAAAATTACCAAAACTCTCTTTAATGGTTAACGGTACTTCAGCCGTTAAATAAAACCGCTCAGGATTACTATTGCCTTCTTTTAGCCAGAAAACCTGTGCCAGCGTTAAACCTTGTTTGAAATCTTCATTGTAAAACCATGCCAATAACACCGTGTAGGATGTTTCATCACGCAGTGTCACCGCTTTAGAGCGTTGCGTTAACTCGCTCTTTTCATTTTTATACGCACCCCGCACATAGGAATTCAAATTACGTTCTTTTGCTTCCGCCCCTGCGGCTTTATTGAAAGTGATTTTTTGTGCAGGGACTAATAACGTCGTTAATGCATCAACAACCGTCGATTTTCCTGAGCCAATATCACCTGTTAATAACGAGTTATTGCCATTCGGGTCGATTTGCCACACGCTATTGTGAAACGTCCCCCAGTTGTACAGTTCCATACGTTGTAAACGAAAGCCTGTTGGCGTTTTATTGAGCAATTGCTCAAGCTCGGGTTGTACTTGTACTTGTGCATTCATTGGCTAAGTTGCTCCTGTGCGTTTTCATGGGCATGAGTTTGATAATGATCCAAATGTTGTTGAAACTCATCCAACCATTGTGCATCGACAAAGGCTTTTAAAATGCGCCGAATCTCTAACATATTCTTGTCGCCTGTGCTAAGTTTGCGTAAAAACCCATAGTCAATAACACGATTAATCGCCGTATTGATTTGATCATTAAGCCGTGCTTCATTACGTTGTTCGGGCATAAATAGTAACGACATATCAATCATTTGTTCCCGACTGAGTATCACCCGTGTTTCACCGCCCATTGCATCTTCTTCTGCTAAGCGTTTACGCAATAACACCAGTAATAAACTAACGGGAAAGGTCAAGCTACGACGTGGGATCAAGCGTGGAATAAGGCTTTCTGTTGGTTGCTCATCATCTACTTCTTGTTGTTTTAGAAAGGCATAGCCTTCTGCTTCATCCAGATACAGTTCTAAGCCAATTATGCGAAAATAATCACGCACAGCCGCTTGTAATTGCAACAATGATAACCAATATTTGGTGTGACGGTCTTCGTAAATAACGCCTTTGAGTAATTGAATTAACAGTGCAGGTAAGTCGTTGTCTTGTGTTGCAGGTGTTGCAGGTGTTGTTTGTGTATCCATGCGGTAGGGTCTTTTATCGAGTAAAAATTATTTTTGGTATATGCGCCACACGTTGCGCCTGAATTAATAATTCATGATGTGCAGTCGCTTGTTCGTCGTTTTGATCATGATACGTTAGGGCTAATTGCTCGATTTCGCTCTCATCAATGACGGTATGCTTACGCTTGGTAGCAATATTCAAATACGCTACTAATTCCGCCAATCCTTGTTCCAACGGATATGTCTCAAGAACGTCACTAAGGCTAACTTGCTGACGTGTTTGTAATAAACGGCGGATATTTTTGTGCAACTGCGCTTCATCAACCCATTGCTGTTGATACAAAATGGACACATCAACGTCTGCATCGAGTTCTTCAATCGGGTTTTGTGTCAGTTTAATTTTACGTTTGGGCGAAAACAGTTTTTGCTCCATCACCAAACGCACATCAACTTTCGGTTGATCAATAGCGAAAAAATCACGTGGCAACTCTTGACGTTGCACGGTTGGCAAAAAAGCATCATCCCCACCTTTCAGCGCCAAGGACGATTTTTCAATAGTACGTACAAGGGTTAAAATACGTTTGTTTTCTAACC
Source organism: uncultured Thiothrix sp. (assembly GCA_964396615.1). GTDB lineage: Bacteria > Pseudomonadota > Gammaproteobacteria > Thiotrichales > Thiotrichaceae > HyVt-477. Next base: position 7,462 of record CAYNGN010000071.1, read on the forward strand.
ATGATTGATCCGCTAAATACTTGCGTAATTGTTCAACCAGTTGCGCATTGGTTTGAAATACTTTTTGTCCTGCATCCAATAAGGAATAACCGATATAACGCAGGAAATTCGTATCGTCGATATTTTTTAAGGCTTCATGCTCCAAGGCAGTTGTTGTCAGTTGCTCTAATTCTTCTTGGCGATTAGTGGACATTAAAAATTCCCAGAACGCAGAAAAGCTTTTGCCTTGCTCAGAATCGTTAATGTAGTTTTGCTGATCAAAAATCTCATCCAGCAAATCGCCTTTATTTTTATCGCTGAGGGTAATCATTTCACGCACATCACGATCAAGCGAACGGAAGTTGTATTCCACTTGGCGGAAATCGGATAATAACTTACGTGCCGTATCTTCCGCTTCAAACCAGCGTTCTTTAACCCGTGTACTATCAAAATCTTCGACCACACCTGAACGCAGCAGCGCTATTTTTTCTTCAATACCTTGTTTTTGTTTTTCTAATTCAGTAATGCGTATCTCAATATCTTGTTCCGTATTTTGCACAATTTCTTGTAACAAACGGTATAGGGTCAGCAGTCGCGATTCGGTGCCGACAAATTGGCGCGGTTGCAAGGTTTGCAACCATTCAATCGCTTTCTCTGCTCCTGGAGTTAAATCTAGTTGTGGCGTGTCATTACCTTTTTCGTAATATTTGCGTAAAAAAGCATTCGAGCCACCCGCCCAATCATCAAGATAACCACTTGCCGCTTTGGGAAAGGTTTTTTTACCGTATAAATCATTCAGGTGATACAACATGTCATCCAACTTAGAAGTCGCTATATCAAACGCTAACGAGCGTTGATTCGGCTGAATAAAAACATGATAGAGAAAACTGGCAATTAAGGGGGCATGAGGCGAAGTAAGTAAACGCCATGCGGTATTGCTTTTTCGTTGAGCCTTGAGGTCGGCGTATTGCATGGCTGAGCCTTATTGTTATTAATAAGGCGGGTAGTTTAATGAGGATAAGAAGAGGATTCAAGGTGGATTTGTATAAAAAATATACTATTCTCAATATCTTTTCTAAATATCAGGGTATCCCCAATATTGAACGTCCATTGATTTGAGTTTTATTTTCAATGATTGTCGCCTCACATGCTGAAATGATATTAAACTTGAGGTGTTGTTGTTTCAAACGGGCTATTTAACCATTAAAAAGCTGGAAACCTTTTTCAATCAACG
>CAYNGN010000072.1:0-8659 GCA_964396615.1 uncultured Thiothrix sp.
AACTGGATTGAAGAATATGATCATGCGGAATTCTTCTGGCAATTGATTCATCGTCATCATGATTCACCGCGTAATGTATGGTTATTAAACAGTGATGACATGCCACCACTATGGCAGTGGTTATGGCAATACGGTAGTGCCTTTATTATCACCCTTTCGCTGTTAAGCCTTTTATGGTTTTTCGGCGTTGCGCAACGTTTTGGCCCTCTTATCCCACAGCCTGTTTTGGATAGACGGAGGATTCTTGAACATATACAAGCCAGTGGATATTTCCTTTGGCGGCATGATCAACAGCTGTTAATTCAAAGCAGTCGCGAAAGCGTGCAACAGAAATTTGCAACCCTGTTTCCAGCATGGCATCAGCTTAATCAACAAGAACAACTAAAATATGCCAGCGAATACAGCAAACTTTCTACCGATGAATTACAGCATTTATTGTACGAGGAGAAGCCGCTGTCAGCAGATGCTTTTACACGCTTGATACAGCAACTGGAAAAATTGAGAAGAGGCTGACGTTTGCCGAACGATTACCAGAGAATTTAATAAGTTAATAGTAAGGAAAAACAATGCAATTAGAGCAAGCGAGTCAACTCATCGCAGAGATAAAAACGGAAATAGGCAAAGCCGTTATTGGACAAAAAAAGGTGATTGACGAAACACTCATCGCATTAATTGCAGGAGGCAATGTCCTCATTGAGGGTGTACCTGGTTTAGGTAAAACCTTATTAGTAAAAGCCTTAGCCAGTACGTTTTCTGGACAATTTGGGCGAATCCAATTTACTCCTGATTTAATGCCAGCGGATGTCACAGGACATGTGATGTTTGATATGAAAAATCAAAAATTCAATGTGCGTAAAGGGCCTGTGTTTACCAATCTGCTATTAGCTGATGAAATCAATCGCGCCCCTGCTAAAACGCAAGCCGCATTACTTGAAGTGATGCAAGAACATCAGGTCACTATTGAGGGTACAACGTTTCAAACCCCTGAGCCGTTTATGACCTTAGCAACCCAAAATCCACTTGAGCAAGAAGGAACTTACCCATTGCCAGAGGCACAATTAGACCGTTTTTTATTGAAAATTTTTATTGATTATCCTGATGAAGCCGAAGAAGTGAGCATGATTCATGCGGTGACCGATAATAGCGTGGGCGATAAGTTAAGTGTGTCAAATCTTAATGCCATTGCTAGTGCTGCAAAACTGATTCAGTTGCAACAATTAGCCGCGAGTATTGCTGTTGATCAAGAAGTGATGAAATATGCGGTAAGAATTGTCCGTGCCAGTCGTGAATGGCAAGGTTTAAGCATTGGTGCAGGCCCTCGCGGCAGTATTTCGTTGATACGTGCTGCACGAGCAGTGGCGCTGATGAATAATCATAGCTATGTAACCCCTGATGATATCAAGCAAGTCGCTGTACCTGTGTTGCGTCATCGGGTTGCCTTAGCGCCTGAAATGGAGTTAGAAGGGTATACAACCGATTATTTGCTTGAATCTATTTTGAATAAAACCGAAGCACCCCGCCAATGATCATTCCTGCACAACGGCTGTTTATCGTTCTAGCAGCGATTGCCTTTATAGCATTTTATGCAAGTATTTGGTCTGCTGTTGAGATCTTTTGGTTATCTTCATTGCTGATATTAGGCATTTTTGCACTCATTGATGCCTTCTTTGTCTATCGTCCGCATGGTTTGCGTGTTCAGCGTGATATTGCGGCTTCTTTACCATTGGGTGTTGATCGTGTTGTTAAACTACAGGTTTATAATGACAGTCAGCGTGACTATCAACTGCATCTTTTTGATCATTATCCGCTTGATGTAAAGGTAACAGGCTTGCCGATTACGTTAGGCTTGGCAGCGAATACCCATGCTGATTTACGTTATAAAATACATGCGGTTAAACGCGGTAAAATACACTTTTCTCATACGCAAATACGCGTGTTATCGCCCTTAGGTTTTTGGCAACGAAATTGTCATATTGATACGCCTTCTGAAGTGCATATTTACCCTAACTTTGCGGCTGTATCGCATTATGCCTTGATGGCAACAGATAATCGTTTGAGTCAAATGGGTATTGTTAAAAAACGCCGTCGTGGTGAAGGGCAAGATTTTCATCAGTTACGTGAGTACCAGAAAGGTGATTCTTTGCGTCAAATTGACTGGAAAGCGAGTTCGCGGATGAGAAAAGTGATTTCACGTGAATATCAAGATGAACGCGATCAAGAAATTATTTTCTTGTTAGATTGTGGGCATCGGATGCAAGCGCAAGATAATGAGCTATCGCATTTTGATCATACCTTAAATGCTATTTTACTCTTGTCCTATGTGGCATTAAAACAAGGCGATTCAGTGGGCTTAGCCACTTTTAGTGGTGTGTCACGTTGGACACCACCACGTAAGGGGCAACATATTATGCAGCAAATCTTAAATACGATTTATGATTTACAACCTACCGCAGAATCGCCTGACTACAGTCAGGTAGCGACTGAGCTAATGGTGAGACACAAAAAACGTGCTTTAGTGATTTTGATTACAAACTTAAGGGATGAAGATACTGATGATTTATTGCCCGCACTAAAGTTATTACGCAAACGTCATTTAGTCTTGTTAGCCAGTATGCGTGAACAGGCGCTTGATGATGTGCTAGAGAATCCTGTGACTAACTATAATGATGCCATCGTCAACTCAGCCACTCAGCATTATTTGCAATACCGCAAAAAGATATTCGATACCTTAAAGCAGGCAAAAGTGATTAGTCTGGATGTACCGCCACAGGCACTGTCCGTTAATTTGATTAATCATTATTTGGATATTAAAGGGAGTGGGATGTTATAAGTACATACTTATAAATATGTACTTATCATTAGATTAATTTATACTCTATTTTAATCGGTAGAAAATAAAAATTATAAATTCATCTTAATAGTGGCTATCCCAACTTGGTCGGAATTATCCGTCACGCTTTTTGAAACACACTATACTTAAAACAACACACTGTTTTTTACAGATGAATCATAAGCTTATAAATAATTTATTGTCTACAGTGTTATTTTTTTTATTAAAAAAGGTTGTTATGTATGTCAGAGAGTAATCCATATTCAGCACCTGATGCTGATTTAGCGGTTGAAAATACAGAAAGTGGTGTTGGTGCGGTGAAGCAATTCACCCGTTTTACTGCGTGGGCAGTGTTTGGCTTAGGTCTTATTACCTTTGGCATCTATAGTTATTATTGGTTGTATACACGGACAACGTTATTAAACAATCTATCTGAACCTAAAAACAGAATTGCAAGTTGGTTGCCCAAAGCAACAATTGCGGTTGTTGCTCTTACTTTTTTGTTGAATTTTTTGCCCGAGTCGTTATTAACGGATCAAAATTCAGCGATGGCATTTGGTTTGTTTTTTATGGTTGTTTTTGTTGCTTATTTTGTACTTTTCCTAATGTGGATTTTTGGTTTTCGTAAGCGTCTTAACTTACTTTCAGGAGCAAATAAAGGCGAACAATTTTGGTTGGGTGGCATTATGACATTCTTCTTTAATGTGATTTACTTCCAGTACAAGATTAACCAAATGCATGATAAAGGTTAGTTTTATGACAACATGAAATTAAGATAAAAGCCCCCATTGTTGTTAAACAACGATGGGGGTTTTTTTGTTGATAATATTAAGCAGCATTCATGCTTTTTTGTATTTGCTTATCCTCATTCATCCATTGATAAATCATTTTGATGGTTTCTTCTGAGGGGTCTCTATTACCGCTTAATTTAAGTTGCGAAACCCAATAACCACCATTTGCTTGAAGACGTACTTCTAAGGTTGCTCGTTCTGGAGCCAGTATTTTATAAATATAACTTTTCCCCTCAAAAACATCATGATGATAACTAGCAACACAATGACGTTGCATAAACCCTTCTTCAAATAATTCATTGGAGTTTGTGATGGGAATAATGTGTTTACATCCCGCAATAGGCGGGGCTGGATAGTTAACATTGATTATTTTCTTGCGCTGATTGATTTGTACAATATAGCGATCATGAATTTTTTCTAGCTCATCAAGTGTGCGACAATTTATTAGTGTTTGTCTATTGACTTGAATCGCCATGCGTAGCGTATCAGCGTATAGCATCTTAAATCTTTTGATTGACCAGTTTTCTTGATAACTTTGTAGTAAGCGGCTGGATACGAGTTCAGGATATTGGCTTAGTAACCAAAACAGTTTGATATCAATAGAGCGCAAATGGTTGAGTTTATGGCTGTCGGGTAATGCCAATATCTCTTGAATGACTCGATAGGTTTGATGAGAAAAAGCATCAAGGGAGAGCTTGCTGAGCGTTTTTAATGTTGATTTTTGTCCACGTAAACCACAGGCAGTGAGAATATGGGTTCTTTTTTCTAGGAGTAAGTGGTTTACATACGCTTCAGTCCACTTGTGCAGCTGTGCGCAATGAATAATAAGAGTCATTAGCACTGGATTACTGGTAAATAAATCAATCGCACTTTGATAATGACTTAATAAATACAATAAGGGATACATCGAAACCTGATAGGTTTTTTCATAATCCAACAATGTTTCAACCAAAGGCTCAGGGATTTCATTGATCCAATAGTATGTTTTTGGGGTGTTATAAATCAATGAAAAGGGCAGCCCTGGGTCATCAAGAAAATGAGTATGGGGAGTCGTTTTACCTTCAATAATACTCGTCCATGTAATACCTTTTTCCCAAGGCGTAACAATTGTTAAGCAAGAATAACCCAGTGTTTGTGAGTAATCGAGGATGAGGTTATTTTCTTTTGAATGAGAAATCATCAGCTTGTTGCCTAGATTGGACAAGCTTTAATGATAGAGAGTATTCGATTGTTTTTATAGAAAAGTACGGGTAAAAAAGGGTGAACGTATACGGTTTGCTGATGAACTGAATCAGTTGTGAAGAAAGAAGGTGAGCAAAATAGTTTTTATGCAATAGCAAACAATGCCATCACAAAACAACGTTGCTCACCTCACTTTCCCATCCCCATTTTTTTGGCTTCCGCCGTAATCAGCTACTGATTTTCTGAGATGAAGCATAGGAGTTATTATCGTTTGACATTGTTTAAGTCTTTTTTAGTGGTGAATGGATTAAGTATAGGTTAATTTGTTAAGCTTTCTATATAGCTCTTTACACAATCCCTAGCAACTAAGCTGCTTTCTGCGTATGCTGCCAACGGTTTGCATAACTATGCGTGTATTTATTGACGATCTTGGTGACAGCATTGGAAGCATCTTTATTCAGACCCTTTTCAGCCGCTTTATAAAGCTTGTTTTGTTCCCAAAAAATAGCGCCTGAAATTAATGCATAGCCAGGTTGTTCAAGCAATTCAGGTTGCTGCATAAAATCCTTGGTTATTGCCGTAAAGTGTTTATCCATATAATCCTGAAAATGCTGATAATTGACTTTACCTGTTAGCTGCTTGCTGCCTCGTCCTCTATATTTCCAGCCATCACCAGAATTAATATCGCCATTGCCATTACGATTGGCATAAGCATGATTCGCAATTGCTTCCTGATTAGCAGCATGTCCGTTGCAACGACCATGTTGGTTTACCATAGTAGGATTTTTGCGATAATAACTAAAAAGTTTAGGTAGCGCTTTGCAACTATAATTTAGGTTTTCCGTTGTAACAAAACCACTCCCGACCTCTTCGCGTATTTGCCCAAAAAAATGTGCCAGATATTCAGGAGAATTAAGATGCAGCTCGTTTCTATAGTTCATCCCCATTTCTAGGCCTTTTTCAAGGTGTTGACGTACCGAATTGGTTTTTTTGAACATGGGTAGGATCGCGTTTGCTAATTTTGGAATATCATCCATATCCGCTGCGCTTATATTTTGTGCGGTTAAGGTGAAACGAAAGTTATCAATACTTGTTTCTAATGAGTTAATTCCCATCTTATTCAATGTATTAAAACCAACAACCCCATCTTGAGCAAGTCCATTGGCTCGCTGAAATTCTTTAACGGCTTGATGTGTTTGCGCCCCAAAAATACCGTCTGCGGGACTCAGACCGAGTGTATTTTGTATCATTTTAACGATTTGCCCCGTTGACCCTTTTTTAAACATAAGATTCTCACTGTTTATAGTTATAAAATTATTCTATCACTAAATAATAGTAGTTAAGTATCTTGTTTTCAACAAAAAAGTAGAAAATTAGGGCGGAAAGTGATCAATTATTTGGCAAAAACGGGTCTAAAGAGTGATCAGTCCTTATTTCCAAATGGCATTTTGAAATGGGAGTCGTAAGGTCAAGATAAAGGCAAAACTACTTTGCTCACCTCCTTTTCCACACCAATCCTTACGGCTTCCGCCGTAATCTGCCAATACTTTGCGTAATGAACATTTCTGCTTTTGCCGCTCACCTGAACGCGATTGTTGATGTGCGCCACCTTTGCGTAGAATCGCTGTGTGTGCAACAGGGCTTCTTCGTTTTATTTCGATGACGTTATTATTGATGACCTTTTTGGTCTTCTTTTTACCTCTTCTTTTAGCCATTACTGACTCCTGTGTTTGTTGTTACTTTTTTTGTTAGAGTAGGGCAATCACAAAGGATTGCCCCGATTTTTTACTGCTGTTTTACTGATTAGCCTTTTACACAAACCACTTGCTTTAAGGTATGGACGATTTCAACCAAATCACTTTGGTTTTGCATCACTTCATCAATATCGTTGGTATAGATTTTTACGGGGACTTTACCGTTGTTTAATTCAAATTGAATAGGCATTCTTTATCCTGATTTGATCGTATGTGATCATGTTTCTATTTGTTTCAGGTATAAAAAAACCCTGAAGACAGTTGTTTGTCATTCAGGGTTCTTGGTAAATGTCGCAATCACTGCGCTCTTACATTGTTTTCCACTGAGATGACTTTAAAACGTCTCCCAGTGTTGCTGGGAGCGTTAGCTTGTTGTGATTATTATTGATTGTGTCATTTAAAATTCCTCTTGGGTTGATCAGTGTGTGTAGCGTGTTGATGAGAAGATAACGGCTCTTTTTCTATTTGTCAATGTTCCTATTAAGTACTCAATGTAAAACTTTCTCGGCAAAATGAAAAATTGAGTCATTATTTTCCTACAATGCTATCCAGCCAGTTATGTGATAGAAAATTAAGTTTGACAAAAAAATCTCATCTGCGTATTATCGTTTAAAAATATACTGACTGGTCTGTTTTATGGCTTCATCTGAAAAAGCACAAGCAACACGTAATCGTATTTTAGCGGCGGGGACAAAGTTGTTTTATTTACAGGGTTACAATGCTACGGGATTAGATAAGATTCTTAAAGAGGCGGGGACGACGAAGGGTAATTTTTATTATCATTTTAAAAGTAAAGAAGCGTTAGCGCTTGCGAGCCTTGATTCTCAGTTAAGCCTGATCTTACAAGCGCTTCAAGAGCAGGTTTTAAGTAAACATAACTCGCCACTTGAAACACTATTTGGCATCCTTAACTTCATGGCTAATAAACAAAAAATACAACATCGTGAGGGTTATATTTGCGGCTGTTATTTTGGTAATTTTACCTTAGAACTCAGTACCGTTAGTGATCCGATCAAGCAAAAAGTAAAACATATTTTTGATCAATATATGGGGTTAATTGAATCCTTATTAATTAAGGCAAAAGAAGCGGGAGAGATTCCAGCTCATATCGACCCTGCAACAATGAGTCCTATTATTATGGGACAAGCTGAAGGTGCTATTTTATTGGATAAAGCCAATCAAGAACCCAAGCATTTTGATCAAAGTATTCATTTTATTAAACAGGTTTTATCGACTTAAAACGAGATAAGTTTTGTAAACACAGCTACCGCCATTATGTAGCTATTTTTTAGCCCCTAAAATAGACGGACTGGTCTGTACTATTTTATTCATTCTCAACAGGAGAAACACATGACTGTATTAATTAACCCACAAGTACCTGAAGCTGATAAAGAAAAAGTAAACGCTATTTTTAAAAGCGTTGAGGAACATCTTGGTTTTGTCCCTGATGGTTTAAAGTTATTTGCCATTAGCCCAACATTGTTGGAAAACTTTGTCGGTAATGTTGGATATTTTATGTCGCATCCAGAGCTTAGTCAGGATTTATTGGCGATGATTCGCTATCTTGTCTCAGCAAAAGCTAGTGGTTCTTTTTGTACAACGTTTAATGCGGCAATATTGACAAAGACGCTGAATAAAACAGAAGAACAACTCCAAGCAGCACAAGCGGATATGAATAATGCGCCTCTGACAGAGGCAGAAATTGTGCTATTAAAAATTGCACTAAAATCTATTGAGGATGCGGAGGGTATAACACAAGATGATATACAAAAAGCACGCGATGCAGGATTTAGTGATTGTAATATTTTTGATGCCGTAACAATAGCCGCTAATAACAATGCATTTACGCAGATATTAAAAACGTTTAACGTTAATCAACAGGGATTGCTTGTCTAATAGGCAAACGGTTCTTTCACCATCAACAACATCACTCTCATCAAGAGATCAATGGATTAAGTGCCGTTATCCGAACGGCTAGTGAATCGCCGTGGGGAGGGTTAGAGAGAAACTAGCTAGGCTGTCGAAATGATGATTTTTTATGCATTTACAGCAGTTCCCGTTATATACACTTCATAAGCTGAATTAATTGAATTTTAAGCGTA